>JAAAPH010000210.1 GCA_009908415.1 Bacteroidota bacterium | reverse complement strand
CGATCCGGACCAAGGGTTCTTGGCGTCGTCCAATCAGCAGCCGACAGGGCCCGGTTATCCGTATTATCTGAAGCGGGATTGGGGGGATGCCTACCGCTCGCTCCGCATCGACACGCTGCTCCGCCGCCAGGCGACACACTCCGTTAACGATCTGAAGCGCTATCAATCGGACGTGCAGGCCATGCAGCGCGAGCTCTTTGCGCCGCTGCTGGAGCCGCTGCCCGACCTCTCACCGCGGGCCGACTCGCTCCGCCGCATGTTGATGCGATGGGACGGGGCGACGACCGTGGACCGTCCCGAGCCGCTCGTGCTGGACGTTTTTCTCGAACGGCTGCGGCAATTGGCGTGGGATGAAGACGTCTTCTCCGGCGTCCCTGACCCCGAGGACACGCCGCTGCTCGCGCTCCTGCACGACGCGCCCACCTCGCCGTGGCTCGACATCCAAGCTACAGCAGCCCGCGAATCGGCGGACGGGTTGCTCGGGCACGCGTTGGAGGCCACGGCAGACTCACTGGCCGCACGCCACGGGTGGGACGTCGCGGCGTGGCGCTGGGGCAATCACCATCGCGTCCTCTTCCGCCATCTCACGCAGAGCCGGGCGCTCGATGCGCTGTGGCGAGGGCCCTTCGAGTATCCGGGGTTCGAGGCGACCGTCTCGCCCGCCCGGGGCCGCACGGCCACGCACAGCGCCAGCTGGCGCATGGTCGTCGACTTTAGCGCCGCGCCGCCCGTCGGTTACGGCGTCTATCCCGGCGGACAGAGCGGCAACCCCTTCCATCCGAGCCACTACGACGGCCACCTCGACACGTACCTCAATTTTGAGCACTACCGCCTGCGTAAGCCGTCTCATCCCGGCGCGCTGCCTGCTGAGGACATCGATCGCCAGGTTGAGCTTGTGCCTGCGAAGTAGCATTATTGGACGCAGACGCCTGCCCCGTCTCCATCATCCACCACGCTTCGGCATTTCATGGCTTCAGAGCAAGATCGTTTTTCGACACGGCTCGGACTGATTCTGAGCGTCCTCGGGATCGCCGTGGGGACCGGAAATATCTGGCGGTTTCCCCGCATTGCGGCGAGCAACAGCGGCGGCGAGGGGGCCGGCGCCTTTCTCGTTGCCTGGCTCATCTTCTTGTTCATCTGGAGCATCCCGCTGATCATCGCGGAGTACGCGCTCGGCCGGAAGGGGCGGATGGGCGTCGTGGGTACCTTCGCCAAGATTGCAGGCGAGCGGTTCGCCTGGATGGGCGCCTTCGTGGGGTTT
Source organism: Bacteroidota bacterium (assembly GCA_009908415.1). Classification (GTDB taxonomy): domain Bacteria; phylum Bacteroidota; class Rhodothermia; order Rhodothermales; family Salinibacteraceae; genus JAAAPH01. Next base: position 4,141 of record JAAAPH010000210.1, on the reverse strand, counting down.
GTGGCGACGGCCATCATGTTCTACTACGCGGTCGTCGCGGGGTGGTGCGTCTTCTACTTCGTCGAGATGTTCACCAATCCGCTGCCGCTTTCGAACGAAGCATCTCAGGGGGTATGGAATTCCTTTCAGGCTGGGTACACCCCCCTCGCGTTTCACGCGTTGGCGATGGGCTTCGGCGCATGGGCCGTGTGGAAAGGCGTCTCGTCCATCGAGCGGGTCAACAAGGTGCTCATTCCCACGCTCGTAGCTATCGTGCTGATCGCCGTGGGCCGGACCGTCACGCTCGACGGGGCGGCGGACGGCCTCGCGTTTCTCTTTACCCCACAGTGGGATATGCTCGCCCGACCCGAAGTCTGGCTCGAAGCGCTCACGCAAAACGCATGGGACACCGGGGCGGGCTGGGGGCTCATCCTCTCGTACGGCGCGTACATGCAGCACCGGCACGGCGTCGTGACGAACGCCTTCATCACCGGCATCGGAAATAACATCGTGTCGCTCCTGGCGGCGATCATCATCTTTGGAACCGTATTCGCTGTGCTCGGCGCACAGATGACGCAGGCCGAGATTCTTGAGGTGATGCAGACGAGCGGCCCGGCCGGCACCGGGCTTACCTTCATCTGGATGCCCCAGCTATTCGCCCAGATGCCGTTCGGTAGCACGCTGGCCGTGCTCTTCTTTCTGGGACTGGCCTTTGCGGCACTGAGCTCGCTGATCTCGATGATCGAACTGGCTACGCGCGTCTTCGTCGACGCCGGACTGGCGCGGCGGACCGCCGTGGCGTCGGTGTGCAGCGTGGGGTTCCTGATGGGCGTCCCCTCGGCGATGAACCTGAATATCTTCGCCAATCAAGACTTTGTGTGGGGCGTCGGGCTGCTTATCTCCGGCGCCTTCGTGGCCTTTGCCGTCATCCGCTATGGCGTGCAGCAGTTCCGGCGCGAGGCCATTGGCGCGGGACCGGGTGACGTCGATCCCGGTCGCGGGTGGGACGTCCTGGCTGGCCTCGTGGTCCCGATTCAGGCCGTGGTGCTCCTTGCCTGGTGGCTCTACCAGTCGGCCGCCGTGTACGCGCCGGACAGCTGGTTCAACCCGCTGGAGCCCTTCAGCGTCATGACGTGCCTCGTGCAGTGGGGCGCCGTGCTCATCACGCTCCTTGCTCTCAACCGGTGGATGGTCCGCCACACGCTGGGGACGCCCTCGCCGATGAAGGGGTCCTGACAGCGACCGGGCCGCCGGCCGCCTATGTCTTCACGTAGCTCGATCCGCTCATGAATCGATTCCTGATGGCGCTCTTCGTTGGCTTGCTGGCCCTGGGGCCCGACGCGGCGCTCGGCCAGGAGTTGCAGGCAGGCCCGCAGGTGCTCACGTTCTTTTCCGAGGTGGACGACACCGACCAACCGTACGCCCTCTACCTGCCGCCCCACTTCGACGAAACGCGGCAGTACCCGCTCGTGATCAGTCTGCACGGCGCGGGGTCGAATCACCGGCTGAACCTGCGGCGCGTATTCGGTCAGAGCAACGCGCCCGGCGAGAATGACGTGGAGGCCACCCGCTACTTTCCGGAGTGGGACGACGTGAACTACATCGTCGCCTCACCCTTCGCGCGCGGCACGATGGGCTACCAGGGCGTCGCCGAGAACGACGTGATGCAGGTGCTTGCCGACGTGCAGCGCCGCTTCCCGATTGATGCTGACCGCATCTATCTCACGGGCCTCTCGATGGGTGGGGGCGGCACGCTCTGGATCGGGCTGACCCGGCCCGATGTGTGGGCCGCGATGGCCCCCGTGTGCCCGGCTCCGCCGTCGGGTACTATAGGCCTTGCCGGAAATGCCCTCAACGTGCCGGTGCACTTGCACCAAGGCGCGGAGGACCCGGTGGTGCCGCCGGACGAGGTCCGCGCTTGGGCCGACACGCTCGACGCATTGGGGACGAATGTCACGTACACCGAGTATCCGGGTGTGGGACACAACAGCTGGGAAAACGCCTACCAGAACGGCCAAATCTTCGACTGGTTCGACCGGTTCGAGCGCAATGCCTATCCAGAGCGCGTACGCTTCGCGACGCAGCGGTACAAATACAACGAGGCGTACTGGGTGCGCATCGACGCGCTCACGCCGGGCACGCAGGCTCAGATCGATGCGCGCTTCACCGCCGTCAACCAAGTCACTGTTGCCACCGAGGCCTTGGACGGCTTCACGTTTCGACTGGCGGGGCATCCTCAAGTGGACAGGGGGCAGCCGATGACCGTGCGCATCGACGGCGACACGCTGCGCGTGCAAGCTGCCGACAGCTTGTCGTTCAACTTGCGTAATGGACGATGGAGGCTCGCGCCGTGGGAGCCGGGGCCGACTTCCAAGCGGCCCGGCGCTGAGGGGCCGATGAGCGAAGCCCTGGCGGAGCGGCACATCTACGTGTACGGCACGGCCGATGACCCATCGGAGGACGAACTGCAACGCCGCCGCGCCCAGGCCGTGACGGCCGCTACGTGGTCCGTGTACCGCGGCCCCTTCTGGCGGCGTGTGAACGTGTTTCCCCGCATCGTGGCGGACCGGGACGTGCGGGAGAGTGACGTGGCCACCTCGAACCTGGTGCTCTTTGGCACGCGCTCCACGAATCGCATCATCGACCGGTACAGCGATCGCCTGCCGCTCCACCTCAAGCCCACGGCGGACGGGTATGGCCTCGCGTATGTGTTTCCGGTCGGCGACCACTACGTACTGATCAACTCGGGACGGGCCTGGTGGAGCGATGGCACGGGGGGCGAAAGCGAATCGCCGTTCGTCAACCAGGTCCCGGCGCTCGAACTGATGGGCTGGCCGGATTTTCGGCTGTTCAAGGGCGTTGCAGACAGCGTCCTCGTCGAAGGCCGGTTCAACCGCGCATGGCGGTTGGCCCGCGAGGACGCCCAAGCGTTGCGGGCGACGGGCGCGGTGGTCCTTTCCGAGGACGCGAGTCGCTGACGGCGCGGCCGGTCTGGCACGCCGAATGGTGCATGGACCGGTAGCAGGCCGCCCTGGAACACCGACCCACGGTGCGCGCTAAAGTCAAGCAGTCGACCGAGCCCTCCCATGGGACCGGCCGGAAGGGAGCTTTCGACCAGCGCACATCCTTTTTGTCCAAACGAACCGCCGCTTATGGCTCATGTACACGCACCCTGCTTGGGGGCCGCTCTTGCGCTGCTGCTATTTGTCGCCGGCCCGGCGTCCGCCCAGCCCGAGCCGTTACCCTTGGGCTCCTCCATGCCCACGGCCACGCTGGAGCGCGTGGACGGCACGACGGTCCAGTTGAGCAACGTGGCCGGGGAGACCGGGACGGCACTGCTGTTTTGGAGCAACCAGTGCCCCTGGGTCGATCGGTACGAGAGCCGGGTCGCAGACCTCGTAGAGCGCTTTCAGCCCCAAGGCATCCAATTCATTCTCGTGAACGCCAACGACGCGTCGGCCTTTCCGCAGGAGTCGCTCGACGCCTCGCAGGAGCGCGCTGACGCACGGGGCTACGCGTCGATGTACGTGCGCGACAGTGGCTCGTCGCTCGCCCGCGCGCTGGGCGCGACGCGCACACCCCACGCCTTCGTCTTCGACGCTGACCAGACGCTGATTTACACCGGCACCATCGACGACAGCCCGAGTGGGCCGGAGGGGGTTACCAAGGCCTATCTGGCCAATGCGCTGGAAGCGCTCACCAGCGGAGGCGACGTGCCGGCGCCCCGCACCAAAGCGTTTGGCTGTACCATTAAGTTCGCCAACCCGTAGCGTGGCTGTGACCATCGAAGACCTCATTCAAGACGTAACGTCGACCCGCTGGACGGATCCGGCTGCGTTTGCTGAGGCGGCCGACGCCGTGCTCCGGTACCAGCGATCACAGAACGCGGTGTACGACCGGTTTTGCCAATCCTCCAAGGGGGGGACCCACTGGGCGGAGGCGCCGCATTTGCCGGTCGAGGCGTTCAAGCACATGCCGGTGACGACCTTTCCGCCCGCCGATGCCGATCACGTCTTCGAGAGCAGCGGAACCGGGCGGGGCATCCCGAGCAAACACTACGTGCGTCGCCTCGATCTGTATGAGCGCGTCGTGACGGCACATTTCGAGCGGGTGTTCGGGGCGGGCCCCTTCACGTTTGTGGCGCATCTGCCCGGCTACGCCG
>JAAAPH010000274.1 GCA_009908415.1 Bacteroidota bacterium | reverse complement strand
ACAAAGGCATAGGCGAGGCCGCGGAGAATCAGAAAGTGCTCGACGACGCCGTTGAGGAGCTCCGCAAAATTACGGGGCAGCACCCCTCGGTGGCGCGCGCCCGCAAGAGCATTGCGAGCTTCAACATCCGTAAAGGCATGCCCATTGGGGTGCATACGACACTGCGTGACGCGCGCATGTACGAATTCATGGACCGGCTGGTGACGTTGGCGCTGCCCGGCGTGCGCGACTTCCAGGGCGTGCCCGATCGTAGCTTCGACGGGCATGGTAACTACACGTTGGGCATTAAGGAGCAGATTATCTTTCCCGAGATTGACGTTGACAACGTCGACCGCATCAGCGGCCTGGACATCACCTTTGTGACAACGGCCGAGACGGACGAACAAGCGTACGCGCTGTTGAAGGCGCTGGGCATGCCGTTCGTCCGCCGCGAGGAACAGTCATCTGAACCGGCCCCAGCGGCATAACGGCGCCCGCCGGTTCACACGGAACTTGTTGACGAAACGATTAACCCCCCATGGCTAAGAAAAGCTGGATGGCCCGCATCGAGAAGCGGTCCGAGATGTACGAGAAGCACAAGGAGAAGCGTCGCAGGTTGAAGGAGCAAGGCAAGTGGACCGAGCTCCAGAAACTGCCCCGCAACTCAAGCCCGAGCCGCCAAAACAACCGGTGCCCCATCTGTGGGCGCATTCGCGGCTACTTGCGGGACTTCGGCGTATGCCGCATCTGCTTCCGTGAATTGGCCCTGGAAGGAAAAATTCCGGGCGTGCGCAAGTCCAGTTGGTAAGCCGAATGGGGGCGGCCGCGCTGCGAATGGCGAGGGGGCATCCCGCTCGTCATGCGAAGCCCTTCGGCATCCGAACCTCGAAAATATAAGATTGCAATGAGTGGAATTTCCGATCCCGTAGCCGACTATCTTGCGCGCATCCGTAACGCGCAGGCCGCGAACCATCGTCACGTTGACGTTCCGGCCTCTCGCGTCAAGCGGGCTATGACGCAAATCCTCGTCGAAAAGGGATACATCAAAAACTACCTCAACATCGACGACGGCAAGCAGGGGCTGTTGCGGTTGTACCTGAAGTACGATGAAGCCGGCAACCCCGTCATCCGCGAGTTGGAACGCATCTCGAAGCCGGGCCGCCGCCGCTACGTGGGTGCTGATAATCTGCCGCGCGTTCGGAACGGGCTGGGTATCGCCATCATGTCGACCTCCCAGGGCGTGATGAGCGACAAAGAGGCGCGCAATGTAAACATCGGAGGCGAAGTGTTGGCTACGGTCTTTTAACCCCGCCGGCACGCCCGCAACTTTTCAAGGCTTAGGACAGACGCACTATGGCACGCATTGGAAGCAGGCCGATTGAGTTCGGCGACAACGTGGACGTCTCCGTGAGCTCCGACAACGTGGTGACGGTGAAGGGGCCGAAGGGAGAGTTGACGACCGACATTGACCCAGACATCACGGTTTCGGTGGACGACGATGCCGTCACGGTATCGCGCCCATCCGACCAGAAGAAGCATCGCGCCTTGCACGGCCTCTCGCGCTCGCTGATCGACAACATGATCATGGGTGTGGTGGACGGCTACAAGAAGGAGCTGACGATCATCGGCGTGGGGTACCGCGCCAACGTGAGCAACGGCGTGCTGGAGCTGGCACTGGGCTTTTCCCACCCGATCTACTTCCTGCCGCCGGAGGGTATTGACATTTCGGTGGACACGAGCGGGAAGAACACGGTCATCGCCGTCGAAGGCATCGACAAGCAGCTCGTCGGGCAGGTGGCCGCCAAGATTCGCGGTCTGCGTCCGCCCGAGCCGTACAAGGGGAAGGGGGTCCGCTACGTGGGAGAGCACGTGGAGCGCAAAGCCGGCAAGACGGCCGCACGATAATCACTGTTTGATTTTAGATGGTCGGTTTTCGACGGCATGGGGCCCGAGTGGTTCGTTTGGCGCCCCGTCGGAAATCGCAAGTCGGAAATCGCAAATCGAGAACCAGAACCATGGCGAAGATCAAGAGCAAAGCAGAACGGCGTCGCCGCGTGCACCGCGGCATCCGGAAGAAGATTCACGGCACGCCCGTCCGGCCTCGCCTGTCGGTGTATCGCTCGAACAAGTACATCTACGCGCAGCTTATCGACGACATTGCCGGGCACACCATCACGGCGGCGTCGAGCCTTGAAGATGCGATTGCGAGCGACGAGCCGGTGGGCGCGAGCCGCGAGGTGGGCCGGAAGCTCGCCGAGCGCGCACAGGAAGAAGGCATCAACAAAGCCGTGTTCGACCGGGGCGGATACCGCTATCACGGTCGCGTGCGCGCCGTCGCCGAGGGCGCGCGCGAAGGCGGGCTGAGCCTGTAACACACGGCGCGGCCTCACGGGACTCTACACTGTTACGACCGAACGAAACGGACTTATGGCTAAAAGCAGAAAACAACGGAAGCGTGCCAACGCGGGTAAGCGCAATGAGAATTGGGTGGACCGGTTGGTCGCCGTCAACCGCGTGTCGAAGGTGGTGAAGGGCGGCCGTCGGTTCTCCTTCAACACCGTCGTCGTGGTGGGCAACGAGAACGGATTGGTCGGCGCTGGGCTGGGTAAAGCCAACGAGGTGTCGAGCGCGATCCAGAAAGGCAACGAGGACGCCAAGAAAAACTTGGTGCGCGTGCCGATGCGCGATGGCACCGTGCCGCACGAAGCCATCGGGCAACAGGACGCAGGCCGTGTGCTGCTTAAACCGGCGGCGCCCGGTACCGGCGTGATCGCTGGCGGCGGCGTGCGTGCCGTGCTGGAGTGCGCCGGCTACAAGAACGTCCTGACCAAGTCGATTGGTAGTAGCAACCCGCACAACCAGGTGGCCGCCACGATCGACGCGCTGCTGCAGATGGAAGATGCCATCGAGGTGGCCAAGCGGCGCGGCGTTCCCCTGGAAAAAGTGTTCAACGGATGAATCGGAGGCGTCACTGACCCTACGGTCCGCCTCACCCGCGCACGACGCCCGAAGCCTCACAGGTTATGACCAAGCTGAAAGTTACGCAGACGCGCAGTTCCAACCGAAAGCCCTTGCCGCAGCGGCGCACGCTGGAGGCGCTGGGGTTACGGCGCATTCGCCACACCGTGACCCATGACGACACGCCGCAGATCCGTGGCATGATCGAGAGGGTCCGCCACCTCGTGGACGTTGAAGAAATCGAAGACTAGCGTTCTGGGGGATGGGGGCGCGGGTCGAGGCACACCGATCCTCAGCGCCGAGATACCCACTCACCCAAAAACACCCAAACCCGTTTACACCATGGATCTTAGCAACCTAAAACCCGCAGAGGGGGCCACGCAAAAGAAGAAGCGCCTTGGGCGCGGCGTAGGCTCCGGCGACGGGGGGCACAGCTCCACCCGAGGCACCAAAGGCCAAAGCAGCCGCTCCGGTTCGAGGAACCGGCCGGTGTGGTTCGAGGGCGGTCAGATGCCGCTTTTCCGCCGCATCCCGAAGTACGGCTTCAACAACCCCTTCAAGGAGGAGTATAGCATCGCCAATGTATCGCGGATTGCCCGACTGGTGGACGAGGGGCGGCTCGACGCCGATGCGCCGGTCACGCCCGAGGCCCTCGACGACGCCGGCGCCATCCGCAGCGCCGAGCGCGTCAAGATTCTGGGCGACGGCGACATTGATGTCGCCCTTGAGGTGACCGCGCACGCGTTCAGTGCCTCGGCGAAAGAGAAGATCGAGGCGGCCGGTGGCACCGCGACGGTAATCGAGTAATTATTCGCGGCGTCTGCCGCCGATTTCTACTAGAAGGACGAACGAGCTATGGCCGGTCTCACAGAGAGCATACGCAACATTTGGAAGATTGAGGAGCTCCGTACGCGCATCCTCTACACGCTGGGGCTGCTCATCGTGTATCGCTTCGGCACGTACGTGACGCTCCCCGGGGTGGATGCCACCACGCTGGCGGAGGTCAACGCGGCCGACACGTCGACGGACATCTTTGGCTTCCTCGACATGTTTGTGGGCGGAGCATTTAGCCAGGCCGGCATCTTTGCCCTCGGCATTATGCCGTATATCACGGCCTCGATTATCATCCAGCTGATGGGGGCCGTCGTGCCCTACTTCCAGAAGCTGCAGCGGGAGGGGGAGGAGGGCCGCCGCAAGATTACCCAACTCACGCGCTATGGCACCGTCGGCATCACCGCGCTGCAGTCGATCGGCTACACGATCAACCTGCAGTACGGGGCGACCGGCAGCGCCATTGTGATCGGCTCGACCTTCTTCATGATCTCGACGGTCGTTGTGCTCACGGCCGGTACTGTGTTTGTGATGTGGCTCGGAGAGCGCATCTCGGAGGACGGCATCGGCAACGGCATTTCGCTGATCATCATGATCGGCATCATCGCCTTCTTCCCGCAGGCGCTTATCAACGAGTTCCAGTTGAACGTGTCGGGGACGGGCGGCAACCTCTTCATTTTCCTGATGGAGATCGGCGTCTGGATTCTGGTGACCGGTGGCGTGGTACTCGTTTCGCAGGGCGTACGCCGGATTCCGGTGCAGTACGCTAAGCGCGTTGTCGGCCGTAAGGTGTATGGCGGCACCACGCAGTATCTGCCGCTTCGCGTGAACGCGGCCGGCGTGATGCCGATCATCTTTGCGCAGTCGATCATGTTCATCCCGTCGACGGTCGCTTCGTTCTTTCCCGACAGCGCCTTCATGCAGCAGTTGGGGGCGTGGTTCTCGGATATCAGCGGGTGGGGCTACTCAACGGTGTTCTTCTTCATCTGTGTGTTCTTCACCTACTTCTACACGGCCATCGCGGTCAACCCGAAGGAGATGGCTGATACCATGAAGCGGCAGGGCGGCTTCATCCCGGGCATCCGGCCGGGCAAGCAGACGAGCGAGTTCATCGATAACATCCTGACCCGCATCACGTTGCCGGGCTCCATCTTCCTTGGATTCGTGGCCATCCTGCCGGCCTTCGCCATGCAGGCGGGCGTGTCTCAAGGCTTTGCCATGTTCTACGGCGGCACGAGCCTGCTCATCCTGGTGCAGGTCACACTCGATACGTTGCAACAGATCGAAAGCCACCTGTTGATGCGCCACTATGACGGCTTCATGAAGGGCAGTCGGGTGCGCGGACGGCGCGTGTGATGAATTTATGGACGGCGTTCATTGATTGGATACGAGGCGATCGGATGATCCACCTCAAAAGTGCACGGGAAATTGACCACATGCGTGAAAGCGCCGACCTCGTCGGCCGGACGCTGGCCGAGGTGGCAAAGCACGTGCGTGTCGGTGTGACGACGGCCGAGCTGGATGCCATTGCCGAGGACTTCATCCGAACCCACGGTGCGGTGCCGGCGTTCAAAGGGTATGAGTTGGGCTCGTCGGTGCCGCCGTTCCCGGGTACGCTGTGCACCTCCGTCAACGACGTCGTCGTGCACGGCTTTCCGAGCGACTACGCGCTGCAAGAG
>JAAAPH010000157.1 GCA_009908415.1 Bacteroidota bacterium | reverse complement strand
ACGCGCTCCCCGGTCGGCGGCACGGTGTACGTCAACTCGGTGAGCGGGGCGAAAATGTACGAGCTGAAGCCGGACGAGTGGGACGGCTACGAGCCCGTCGATCTCGCGCGTAGCGCCGAGAACACACAGCTCTTTCAGGTCATCCGCGTCGAGGGCGACACGCTCCGCTTCCGCGCCTATACGGTGACGGGCGAACTGTACGACGCGTTCGAGCTTGTGAAGCGCGCCGACGACGCGCCCGCCGCCTTTACCGCTCTCACGGAGGCGGGCGCCGACGAGCGCACGCACGAGAACACGATTCCCTACGAGCGGCCCTAGCGCTGCAGCCTCCCCTGACGTCGTACGACTGACTGGCCGACTTCGAACGGCGGATGACGCTCGGCGTAGCCATGAGCTTCCAGCCGCATCATACCGCACGCCGCCTCGGGTGTCGCCGTTTTACATCCTACCAAGCGGGCATCCTCTTCCTTAGGGTGCCCGCTTGGCCGGTGTCTCCGCCCCACCGCTGCTCCGATCAACCTGAATGCTTTCCATGCGCCGCCCTGGTCCATGTCTTTCCCTCGCCCTTTTCATCACAGCCCTGCTGGTCGGCGTGCCCGTAGCCGGATGTGGCGATGCGACGCCGCGCACCGGCACGCCGTTGCCCAGCAGACGGCCTTCCGCGTGCGGGCGGATGCCGATGCCGGGCTGAATGCCGACGCCGGATGGGCCGGGGCGGTCGGCGAAAACGTTGCCGTGCACGTGGAGCAGCCGTTCCGCCTTCGGGTCGAGGTGGAGCACATCCTCCCGGTGGACACGTCCCGGCGCTTCCGCCTGCAGGTCCAGCACAACGGGGGCGCGTGGACCAACGTCCCAGCGGCTGACTTCCCGTATCCGTCGGAGGCCACGCCGCGTGTTAGCATCGTGTCGACGGACGCGTACGCCGACGGCGCCGCGACCGCCGACGTGCTAGACGGTTCGCGTGTACCGTTTCGGGTTGGCGCCGGCGTGAGCCTCGCTGATGCCGCCCGCCCGCTGCCGGCCGATACCGCCGTTCATAGCGAGTGGGCGTGGCCGCTCGTGATCCGCCGCTTCGCCGACGGCGCCGTCACGACCGACGAGGGCGACACCTTCAGTTTTCGGATGACGGATGCGGAGGGCCGCCCGGTCGCATCCGACGCGTACCCAACCGTCACGGCCTCCGTCCCCCCGCGCCTGCTCGGGGGCACCTTCGTGGAAACGCCCGGCCGCATCGGGCCGTGGGAAGCCGCGAACGGCGACCTGTACTTCCTGATGGAGCCGGCCGAGACGTACAATGTCCTGATGGTCGTCAAGTCGACCGATGGGGGCACCACCTGGCACGAGGTCGACGGCGCGAACCGACCGGCGACGGGCGACCTGGAGGGCTTCGCCTCGGATCAGCATGGCAACACGATCCACATGCTGCACCAGACGGATGAGGCCGTGCTGCATCAAGCCTTCCGTACGTCGGGCCATGCGACGGCCCCCGACACGTGGGTCGTGCGCGATGACACGGTGGCCACGCCCGGCGAGCCGCCCGTGCAAGTCGCCACGCTCAACGCCCGCTCCGACGGCAGCCGTGTGGGTGTACGGCGGCCCGGAGAAAATCCACGTCGCCACCCGTTCGCCCGGCGGAACGTGGGGCGAAGAAGCCATCATCGACGCCGCCTCCCCTTCGAACCTGTCTGGCCCCCAGACGGTGCTCGGCGAGCGCGACGTCGTGCACCTGGCCTACACGAGCCGCGACGGCGCGGCCTGGCACCGCCGGATCCAGCCGGATGGCACGCTGACGCCGCGCGTGCAGATCGCGTCGAACCTCGGCACGACGGAGGCCGATGTGGGCTCGGTCCTGCCGCTCGCCTTTTTGCCTGCCACGAACACGGTGGTGGTGATCTACCGCCGAACGGACGGTACGCTGTGGGCCCGTCGCATCGTCGACCATAGGCCGCCCACCGATCCCGTGCGAGTGAGCGAGCGCGCCGTCGTCCAGAACGCGGTAGACTCCGATCAGGTGGGGGCCGACGCCATCGCAGCCGACGGGACCGTCCATGTGCTGTTCATCGAAGACGGCACGGGGCACATCTATCACACGCAGCGCGGTGCTGCAGGCGCCTGGCAGGCCGCCACGCTGCAGGTGGACAGCGCCAACGCGCAGTGGATCCGCGGGCGGCCGCTCACGCGAGGGGGCGATACGGCGAACGTGTACGGCTTCGTCTACGACGCGGGCTCGAACGGCGGATCCGGCATGAACCGGTATGCCGAGGTCCCGCTGCGCCGGTAAGGACGCCCAGGATGCCGCGCAATCGTCAGAGCGATTCCCGCCAGTACACGGTGACGGGCGAGCCCTTAGCGAGCAAGACGGAGTAGGGCTTGGCCTCTTGCAGGAAGGCCCAGTCCGGGCCAAAGACATGCGCCCAGTCGAGCGTCACGTGATGCTCGGCCACCGGGTAGACGGCCCATCGCGGATGCTCGACGCGGTACCGCAAGGTCCGCCCGTTGTGCGTCGTGCCGAACCCCCAGTGGCGCTCCTTGAAGAAATGCGCCGTGCTGTTGGGCGCGGGGACGGCAGCCGGCGTTCGGCCGGTGACCCGCACCCGCTGCTCGCGCCCCTTCCAGCCGAAGCGATACGTCATTGCGAGCGCATTGCCGGACGTCTCTTGTTCGACCTGCAGCGACGTCCGGGCATAGGGCTCGTTGTAGAGCAGGCGCGCGGCCCCGGCGACGAGCCGCGACGGAACCATCTCGCGGGCGAAGACGACCCCTTCCCGATCGCCCTGCCGCGCGTAGAGGCGCAGGTTGACCTCCGGGAAGCGCTGCCCCCCCGGCACCGGCACGCCGAGCACGCGCAGGTCCCGAAAATCGAATGCCACGAGGCTGACGAACGCGCGGCCCTCGCGCCGGTCCGCCACGACGCCAGGCGGCAGATGCGGAGTGACCCGGTCGGGCGGTACGGCGTACGTGACCAGCGCGATGTTGGACCAGTGGGCAGTGAGGAAGGGAAAGCGCATCGGAGCAGGGCGTGGGCGGTGAGAGGCGATGGGGCCGGGGGTCGGCACAAAAAGAAGGGCGCACCCGAATGGATGCGCCCTCGTGTCATCAAAACCGTATGTACGGAGCGGATCAGCCCATGTGCGTCTGGAGATCTTCGCGGCGGTGGCGCTGCCGGAGCTTACGGAGCGCTTTTTCCTTGATCTGGCGGACGCGTTCGCGCGTCAGATCGAAGCGCTTGCCGATCTCTTCGAGCGTCAGCGGGTGTTCGCGGCCAATGCCAAAGTAGAGACGGGTGATCTCGGCTTCGCGGGCGTGGAGCATGCTCAGGGCCCGCTCAATGTCGATCTTCACCGACTCGTCCATCATGTCCTCATCCGGATCATCGCTTTCCTCATCCGGCAGGACGTCGAGCAGGCTGTTGTCATCCTCCTCGTTGAAGGGGGCGTCCATCGAGAGGTGGCGGCTCGTGTGCTGCATGGCCTCGCGCACCTTGCGGACGTCGATCTCGAGCTCTTCGGCGAGCTCCTCGATGTTCGGCTTGCGCTCGTACTCCTGCTGGAGGCGGGCGCTGGCCTTGCGGATTTTGCTGATCGTGCCGATGCGGTTGAGCGGCAAGCGGACCACGCGGCTCTGCTCGGCGAGCGCCTGGAGGATGGCCTGGCGAATCCACCAGACCGCGTACGAGATAAACTTAAAGCCGCGCGTCTCGTCGAAGCGTTGCGCGGCCTTAATCAGTCCGTAGTTGCCTTCGTTGATGAGGTCAGCCAGGGAAAGCCCTTGCCCTTGGTACTTCTTCGCGACGGACACGACGAAACGCAAATTGGCGCGGGTTAGCTTGTGGAGCGCCTCCTGATCGCCCTCCTTAATGCGCCTGGCCAGCTCGACTTCTTCCTCGGGCTCTAGCAGTTCGATTTTGCCGATTTCCTGGAGATACTGATCCAGCATCCGTTGCTGGCGAGGGACGTACATAAGGCTTTCGACGGTTTAGTGTATGCAGATTCCAGCGTGGTGGCGTGCAGCGGATGTGGCCCCGTCTGGTGAGTAATGTACACGGGCAAAGCGATTCACATCGTGCGATTACGCGAATTCAGCACGAACAACCCAAAGTGATGTTCCGCATGGGTTACATTCGCTGCCTCAGTATGAGCGTGTATTATCCATTGTTTCGCGCCACGCGGAGCACGGCGTCGGCCACGGTGCGCTCTTCGCTCATGCGCGGCACCTTGGTCTGCCCGCTCACCCGGTCCTTCGTGGCCTTGAGCCAGTTGTAAAACGTCCCCGCCGGCAGCGCTTCGATCACCGGCGCCTCGAAGGCGTATGCCTCGCGGCGAATCTGATAGTGGCGATTGACGCGCTGGAGATGCGCATCGATGGCAGCCGCGAACGCCGCCGGATCGGCCGGGGATTCTTCGAACTCGACGAGCCATTCGTGGCCGGGGACGCCGCCGTTGCGCATCGCGCGCGGGGCGATGTGATAATTTGCCACCCGGGCCCCGGTCTCGTCGCAGGCCGCCCGCAGCGCGGCACGGGCTTCATCGCCAAACACCGCCTCCCCGTACTTGTCGATCATCTCGCTCGTCCGGCCGGCCACCATAATCTTGGGCGGGTCGGTCTGGGTGAAGCGGACCACGTCGCCCACGTCGTAGGCCCACAGGCCGCTGCAGGACGATACGAACAGCGCGTACCGCACGTCAGGCTCCACGTCGGCAATCGTGTAGCGGCGCGGGTTCGGATCGCTCTTCTCGTCCATCCGCACAAACTCAAAGAAGAGGCCGTTGTCCAGGTGGAGCAGCATGGCCGGATCGTCGAGCGCGTTCTGGAAGGAGAAGAAGCCTTCCGAGGCGCCGTACGTTTCGATGAAGTCAATATCGACCCCGATCTGCTCCTCCAGTAGCGCACGGTACGAGCGGAGGGCCACCCCGCCCGAAATGAAAAGCTGCAGGTTCGGCCAAACGTCTCCCACGGTGGTGGCCGACGCGCTGTGCCGCTCGTTGTAGCACCGGATGAGCTCCTTGAAGAGGACGAGCGCCCACGTCGGGGCCATCACGAGCATCCGGATGTCTTCGTCGACCGTGTGCTGGGCGATGGTGCGCAGCTTTTTCTCCCAGTTGGGCAAGAAGGCAACTTCGTTGGGGACGGCCTGGAAGAGCGTACTGAAGAACTGCGGTGCGTGCTCGGCGAGAAGCCCGCTGATTTCGCCGACGAGCGTGCCGGGGTAGTTCGGGTCTTCTTCGATCCGGCCCGGCAGCGTGAGGTGCTTCCCCCCGAAGAGGCTAAGATTGCCCGTCTCCGCCACGTAGTTCACACCGGCGCCCATGCTAAAGGCGCGGTCGTTGGCGATCATCTCCATGCTGATGGGAATGATCTTCCCGTCCGAGACGGTGCCGCTGGAGACGGCAAAGTGCGTGAACCGGCCCGGCCACGTCACGTCCTCGGCGCCCTGCCGCATGCGCTTGGC
>JAAAPH010000298.1 GCA_009908415.1 Bacteroidota bacterium | reverse complement strand
GCTGCTCTACCACCTGGAGCACGACCCGCGGGAGAAGTTCGACAAGGCCGAAGAGCAGCCCGAGGTGCTCGCCGAGATCCAGTCGCTCGTCGAAAGCCACCGCGCGAACCTGACGCGCGGCGACGATCAGCTGGACGGACGGTTTGAGGACGGATGGCGGCTCCCGCTGGAGACGGCGCCCGGCGTCACGGTACCGGCCCCGAACGAGTAGGCGGCCCCACGGCTCGCGGGGGCTGGACGTATCTGTGACGCCTGGATCGGAGCCGCTACTCCTGAACGAACTCGACGCGGTCGATCACGTCGTCGAGGACGCGGTAGATAGCAATCGCCTCCACGGGCCCATCCGGCGACATGCCCTGCACGCGCTCGTAGTCGATGACCGTGGTCCCAAGGTGCATGCGGTGGGTCACCTCCGCGTGAAGCTGGGGCGCCTGCTCAAAAAGCCGCCCGTAGCTCCGGCGCATCCTATCGAGGCCCTGCCCCGTCAGGCTGTCCGGGTACGTGTAAAGCTGCACGTCCGGCGCGTAAAACGAGAGAAAGCCCTCCAGGTCGCGCGCATTGTACGCGTTGAGCTGCCCCTGCACGACGTCGACGGGCGTGGGATCGACGAGATCGTCGGGCGCAAACACGTGGCCGCCTTTGACGACGCGATGGATCGCGCTCCAGTGGGCGATGTCGGTGCGCGGGTCGTCGTCGAGCACCACGAGATCCGCGAGGTGGCCCGCCTCGATGGTGCCGAGGTCGTCGCGCCCGGCGAGGCGCGCGCCGCCGACGGTAGCTGTCGTCAGGATCTCTCGGGGCGAGAGACCCGCCGCACGCATGAGCTCGATCTCGCGATGGAGGGCCGGCCCGTGCGGCGTGCCGATGTTGCCGGCGTCCGTCCCGGCCACGATGGGCACGCCCGCGTCATGCAGCACGCGCAGGTTGCGGATTGCCGCAGAGTCCGGGTTGACGGGCCGCGTGCTTTGTATCCCCCGCTGGCGGCCGGGCGTCATGAGTGCGTCGGGCAGCGTGCGCAGGTCGAAGAGCGACCCGATGATCTCCGGATGCGCAATCCGATGCTCGGGCACCGTCAGGTCGAGCTGCTGCGTGAAGACCTCGCTGTAGCGCTCCATGACCATGATCGTCGGCGTGTAGAGCACGTCGTTCTCGACCATGAGCTGCACGAAGGCGTCATCCACCGGCTTACTGAAGACGCCGTGCACGAGGATGTCGGCGCCCGCCTCGACGGCCGCGCGGGCCGTCTCCAGCTGTGTCGCATGCACGGCGACGCGCTTGCCGGCCGCGTGGGCTTCCTCGATGGTCGCCTCGACCACCGGGCGATAGGCGGCCGGCGTCTCGCTCGGGCGTACGATGTACCAGATCTTGATGAGGTCGACGCCCGCCTCGACCTGCTCGCGCACTTCGGCCCGGGCGGCCGCGGGCGTCTCAATCTTCAGGATGGGCGGATCGCCTTCATCCAGGGTAGGCCGCTCGACGCTGGAGATGAGCGGGCCGGCCACGGTCACGCGCGGCGCCTTGGCCGTCGTGTCGGCCCGAGCCCGCACGGCCAGGTTCCACATCGGCCCGCCGACGTCGACGACCGACGTGATGCCGCTCCGCAGGTACCGGGCGAACGTGTCCGGCAACCGCTCTTTGATGAGCGCGAGCTCGTCCGCGTACGGCCGCACCGTGCGCAGGTCGATGGCGTCGGGCCGCGTGTAGAGGCCGCCGCTCTGGAAGAAGTGCACGTGCCCGTCGGTGAGCCCGGGGATGAGGTACTTGCCGCGGGCGTCAACCACCGTGGCGTTCGCCGGCACGTCGACCTCCGCCTGGGGCCCGACCGCCGCGATGCGGCCGTCCTCGACGACGACCGTCGCGTCTTCCACGACAGGCGCGCCCTCCGGATTGACGACCGTCCCGCCGACGAAGGCTGTCGGCTGCGCAGTAGCGGGAAGCATCCAGAATAACGCGGAAAGGCTGAGAATCAGAGCGCGCTGCATCATCGGCTACCTTTTTTGGTGGTTCATGGAAACCCGTACCCGGCTGCTTGCCGTTGTAATAACACACGTAATCACGAATAGAGATCACGCCATGCCCAAAGAAACGACCATTCGCCGCATTGGCAACTCATCGGGACTCACCATTCCGAAAGATGTCCTCGAACGTCAGCATCTATCGGAGGGGGATCGCGTGCACATCATCGAAACGGAGGACGGCCTGCTCATCACACCGTACGACCCCGATTTCGAGGACGCCATGGCCATCTACGAGGAAGGCGCGAAAACGTATCGCAATGCGCTCCGTGAGCTCGCTCAGTAACGACGCGCGACCATGGTCAACGATGAACCGCGGCGGCTCACCCGCTCGATGATCGATGCCATCCATGCCGATCAGTTGCGGCAGCACGGAGGCTTTCCGGGGATGAATGACGAAGGACTCGTTGAATCGGCATTGGCCCGCCCTCGCAATCGATGGGCCTACGCGGACGACCGGGACCCCGACCTGGCCGAACTGGCTGCCGCGTACGGATTTGGCCTCGCAAAGAATCACGGCTTCCGCGACGGCAACAAGCGCATCGCGTTTCTGGCGATGTACATCTTTCTCGGACTGAATAGCCAGCGCATCGTGGCCGAGGAGCCCGCCGTCGTCGACCTTATGAAAGATGTCGCTGCCGGCGTGTGCTCCGAATCGGAGTTGACCGACTGGCTCCGCACCCACACAGAGCCACGGTAATGATCGTGCTGCCTCCTTAGCGAGACGTCGTGTATTGCTCAATCCACGCAGTGAGTTCGGCCTCGCTCACCTCGCCGTCGGCCACGCCCTCAATGACCTCCACGGTTTCGGCCTCGTCGGGCACGAACCGAGAGCCGCTCTGGAAAAGAAAGGCACGGGCCGCAAGCAACCCCGCCCGCTTGTTGCCATCCACAAACGGGTGGTTGCGGACGATGCCGAAGCAGTACGCGGCCGCCAGTTCGTGCATCGATGGGTCGTCGCCGTATGCATGCCGATTCCGCGCGCGACCGAGTGCACTCTCCAGCAGTCCGCGATCCCGAATTCCCGACGTGCCGCCGAATCGATCCAGCGACTCCGCATGCAGCGCCCGAACCAGCGATTCCGATAGCCACGTCGGTTCGCTCGCCATGGTGCCCCCGCTCACTCAGCCAGCTTGCGAAACGCGTTTCGATGCGTGCGCATGAACTCGCGCGCATCCTCCACGGCCTCCGCAAAGTCAGGGTCGTACGGGGTGAGCTTCAGTCCCTCGGGGGTGTGCACGACGAATAGCTCATCCCCCTCCTCCACGTTGAGCTCGTCGAGCGTGGTGCGCGGCAGAATGACGCCGAGCGAGTTGCCAATCTTACGAACCTTGAGCGCCTCGGACATGGCCGGTGAGTCAATCCGTGAGGTTTCGGGACACTTGTTTAACAAACGTTATAACATTCGGATCCGGCCTGCCTTCACGCCGGCCGCTCGCCCGCGGGGATGACGGTGCACGCGTCCATCCCGCGGAGAAGCGCTTCAGGACCGGCGGGTGTGTACACCACGATGAGCTCCATCGGCTCCGTGCCGGTATTCTCGGTGGCGTGGTAAACGCCCTTCGGCACGTAGAGGCAGTCGCCGGGTTCGATCTCGACGGGCGCCTCGTCGTCCAGCATCTGCGTGCCCGTGCCGGAGCGGACGAAGATGACCTCGTCGGCGTCAGGGTGATTGTGGCGCGTGTGCCCTTCGCCGGGCGCGATACGCACGAGGCCGAAGCTAAAGCTCTCAGCGCCCGTTGAGCGTCCGTCGCTGAGCATCTGAACGGTGCCCCAATCGAACTGGAGCGTGTCGACATCGTCGGCGCGGGTGAGGGCGGCCGGTCCAAATTGTTGCATGGCGTTTTGGGTTGGGTTGCGGGTTCAGGGTTCAGCGTTCCGAGTTCAGCGTTCCGAGTTCAGCGGTCCGAATTCAGCGGTCCGAATTCAGCGGTCCGAATTCAGCGGTCCGAATTCAGCGGTCCGAATTCAGCGGTTGGGCATCGAGCGGGTCCATCGAAGGGGAACGGAGAGGACGGGTGGAGCTGTGTAGAACTTCATTCTTTCCCCCAAACCCCCATTCTCCCATACACACTCACCCCGCCCAAACGCCCATACGCAACGGCTCAGAAGTGCAACTGCTTGAAGGCGCGGGCTTGGTTCTCGATGGCCGGCTCGGTGGGCAGGCGCTCGACGCTGGAGGCGCCGAAGAAGCCGACGACACCCTCCGTGTGATCGAAGATGTACTGCGCGTCGTCCGGCTCGGCAATGGGCCCGCCGTGGCAGAGCACGAGGATGTCGGGGTTTACGGCCTGCGCCGCGTCGTGCATGGCCTGCACGCGCTCGGCGGCCTCCTCCAGCCCGAGGGCGGTCTCCGCGCCGATGTCGCCTTTCGTCGTGAGCCCCATGTGCGGCACGAGCACATCGGCGCCGGCCTCAGCCATGGCCTCCGCTTGGTCCGTATCGAAGACGTACGGGCACGTCAAGAAATCCATCTCGCTCGCCAGGCGGATCATGTCGATCTCTTTCTGATAGCTCATCGCCGTCTCTTCCAGGTTCTGCCGGAACGTGCCGTCGATGAGGCCGACGGTCGGGAAGTTCTGCACGCCGTCGAAGCCCATCTCCTTGAGCTCACGCAGGAAGGCCGGCATGAGGCGGAACGGATCCGTGCCGCAGACGCCGGCCAGCACGGGCGTGTCCTCGACGACGGGGAGCACCTCGCGCGCCATGTCGACGACGATGGCGTTGGCGTCGCCGTACGGAAGGAGCCCGGCGAGGCTGCCGCGCCCGCCCATCCGGTAGCGGCCCGAGTTGTAGATGATGATGATGTCGGTGCCGCCGCGCTCCGCAAACTTGGCCGAGATGCCGGTGCCAGCCCCCGCCCCGAGGATGGGCGTGCCGGCATCAACCTGGGTACGGAGGCGGCGCAGCGATTCGTCACGTTCGATGAAGGGCATGGCGTTCGGGGTTGGGTGATTGTATCTTGCATCGGAGAAACGGGGAATCGGGGAGACGAAGAGGTCTGGCTTCCTCTGCAGAACGTGGGATGCCGCTTCTTCGGATCCTCGCTTCTCCAGCTTCTCGTTTCATTCCGTCCAGGTCAACACGAAGCTGACAGGCTGCCGCTATGCCTCAGCCTTCGCTTCGAGCAAATCGACGAGGCGCTCGGCGAAGGCGTCGGCGAACGCGGGGTCGTTGATGTGGGCGTCGATCTCAACCAGCTCCACGACGCTGGGGTCGAGGTGCGTGCGGAGCGCGTCGAAGAGCGCCGCGTCGGCCTCGGGGTCGTAGAACGACTCGCCGGGCGCGTCGATCATGCTCACGCCGCGGAGCGGCAGCATCAGCACCGTCGGCCCGGTGGCGGCGTTCAGCTTCTCGGCGATGATCTGGCCGAGCTCGGCGTTCTCCTCCGGCGTGGTGCGCATGAGCGTCACCTGGGCGTTGTGCCGGTACAGATGGCGG
>JAAAPH010000107.1 GCA_009908415.1 Bacteroidota bacterium | reverse complement strand
GGCACTGCAGGAGCAGACGCTCGACGAGGTGCGCGTGGAGGCGGAGCGCGGGGCCGCCCGCCGCGAGGCCGGCCTGCAAACGGTGCGGGCGGCCGACCTCACGCGCGTTCCCACGCCCGGCCCCAGTGGCGACCTGGCCTCCTACTTGCAGACGCTCCCCGGCGTGGTCTCGGCGGGCGACCGCGGCGGGCAACTGTACATCCGGGGCGGGACGCCCAGCCAAAACCTCGTGCTGGTGGATAACATGCCGGTCATCAAGCCCTTCCACATCTCCAGCCTATACTCAGCGTTTCCCGAGGATATCGTCCGCAGTGTCGACTTTTACGCCGGCGGCTTCAGCGCGAAGTACATGGGCGGCCTGTCGTCAGTGCTCGATGTCAATCTGCGCCGGGGCAACATGGAGCAGTTCGCAGGCAGCGCGGCGATCAGCCCCTTCATCGCCTCCGCGCGCGTCGAGGGCCCTATCGAGCGGGGCCGGCAGTCGGTCCTCGTGGTGGGCCGGCACTCCATCATCGAAGAGACGGCCGACCCGCTGCTGGGCCGCGACGTCCCGCTGCGCTTTCACGACCTGACCGCCCGCTACTCGGTGCAGGGGAGCGGGGCGGCATGCAATCTCACCGGCATGCATACGTACGATCGCGGCCGCATCAGCACCACCGAAAACACGAGTCTCACGTGGTCGAACGCCGCCGTCGGCGGCACGTGCCTGCTCTTTGGCGAGGGCCTGAACCGCGCCTTCGAGCTCACGGGCGGGCTAACCTATTTCGAGAACGCCGCCGGGACGGCCGGAACGCCTGAGCGCTCGGCCACGCTGCGCCGCATCCACCTCGGCCTGGAGCGCGAGCAGGACCTGCTGGGCAGCACGCTCGACCTCGGCGTGCGCTGGACCACCACGCAGTACGCGGCGAACCTGGACGAGAAGTTCTCGGCGCTGCAGCTGGTGCAGCAGAATGGAGCCGCCCTCCAGGCCTTCGCGGCCACCGAGTGGACGGTGGGCGATGTGCTCACCATTACCCCGAGCCTGGGCACACACATCACGGGCCGGCGCATCGAGAAGCCCACATACGAGCCGCGCCTGCGCCTCGCGTGGCGCCCGACCGGCACCGACCAGCAGGAGATCAGCCTGGCGGTGGGCAAATACAATCAGGTGGATCAGGGCATCACCGACGAGCGCGACGCGGGAACGGTGTTCACGGTCTGGAAAGCCTCCGAGGATGACGAGGCGCTCCCCCAGGCCCTCCACGGCATCCTCGGCTACCGGCAGCGCCTGGGGGCATACCTCGAGGCCAGCCTCGAAGGCTACGTCAAGGACCTGAGCAACATCCCGGTGCCGCAATGGACCCCCGAGGCCCGCTTCAACACCCGAACGACGCTGGCCGACGGCTTCACGTATGGCGTCGACGCGCGCCTCGAACTGACAACCCGTCCGTTCTACGCGTACGTGGGGTATGGCTGGACCACCGTGGACTACGAGGCGGCTCGGGACGACCTGGGCGCCTGGATCGAAGGCGACCTGTTCTCTTATGCGCCCCCGCACGACCGCCGCCATCAGGTGAATGCCGTGGCGAGTTACGAATGGGCGGGCTTCACCGCCAACGCAAGCTGGGAGTTCGGCACGGGACGTCCCTACACCAAGGTGTATGGCTTCGACCTCGCCCTCGACCTTCCGGCCCAGCGCCCCACCACCAGCGCCGGCACAGGGTTCACCTTTTACGACCGCCCGTACGGCGCGCGCCTGCCCGTGTACCACCGGCTCGACGTGTCCGTCGCACGCGACTTCACGGTCTCCGGCGGCCTCACGCTGGAGACCAAGGCGGGGGCCATTAACACGTACGACCGGAGCAACATCTTTTATTACGACGTAAATGCTCTTCAACGGATCAACCAGTCCCCCCTGCTGCCGTATCTCTCGCTCCGTGTGCGCGTGAACTGACCCCCGCCGGTCCCCCGCCGCGCGGCGTGACGCGCTCTTCCGTGACTCTACCCCTCCCCGCTCGATGTTCTGTAGTGTGCACATGGCCCCCGCTCATTGCTCCCGCCCCGTTGCCGTCCTCACGCTTCTGGCCGCTCTGCTGATCGGCAGTGGATGCGACAATGCGATTGACCCCTTCTCGGGGCGGAGCACCTTCTCGATCTACGGCTACCTCGACCTCTCCAGCCAGCGCCAGTTCATCCGGGTGAAAGACATGAACCAGCCGTTGGTGCGGGATTCCACCCGGACCATCGACGCCACGGTGACGCTCGAAAATCTGGACGAGGGCATGTCGTATGCCATGCAGGACTCGGTCGTTGCCTTCGACGGCGTGTACACGCACAACTTCTGGGTGGACCTTGCGGTGGAGGCGGACACCGAATACCGCGTGACCGTCACGCGGTCGGACGGGGCCACCTCGCAGTCAACGACCCGCACGCCGCGGGCCATTGCGCCCGTGCCTGCGCCGCAAAGGGGCGACTGCCTGACGACCTTCACCGTGCGCTTTCCCGGCATCAGCAATACAGAGCGGATCCGCCAGGTGGCTGTTGGCTTCCTGCCCGAAAGCGGCTCGTCAGGCTCCGGAGGCTCGCCGCCGTTGGACCGGGACCGCGACTCCGATGACGCTCCCCAGCAGGAGTGGGTCTGGGTGCCGGCCGAGGGCTTCGAGGGCATCAGCATCAGTGCATACGGGGGCACACGCGACGTACAGTTGCGCTTCGCGCCGGAATCGGTGCTGGCCACCGAAATCGAGTCCATCGACCGGCGGCCGCCGGACATCTATTACCCGCGCTGCCTGGAGCTCGGCGACGACCGCATCCGCGTGGCCTACCTGCAACTGGGACCGGACTGGTTTGACGTTCCTCCGGGCGAGGTGGGCTTCGACCCCGCGGAGTCGGGTTTCGTCGAGAATGGACTGGGGTTTTTGGGCGCCCTCCGCCGCGACACCATGGCGGTTACCGTCGACACGGCAAACACTATTACCGTCTCCCCAGGCGTCGCGCGCAGCCAGCGCGGGACGCGCTAGATGCCAGAGCCCCCGCCCGGGGCCATCTCGCACAGTCCGGCAGCAACGACGTGGTACGCGCATCGCCGGCCGCTGTGCTCAGCGCGGCGGCGCGCTCTTGACACAACGCGTCCGGCTTCATCGAGGGGTTGACGGCTATGCTGTTGAGGACGGCCGATCGAAGACCGAAGGTAGAACCGCCACGGTCCCCTCGTCCTCAATCTTCCATACGCCCCCTTGCCTCCGCCCAACTGATTAGCGGATTACCGAACGCTGACAACCCCCTCGTGTGAGCACACCTCACGCCGCCACTTCTTCAGCCTCCTCCGCTTCGGGTTCGTCGTCGAGGTGATCGTCGTCGGCTTCATCGTCGTCGTCCGAGGCCAGGCTGTCGAGGTCCACGTCTTCGTCCTCGGACTTTTCCTCGGCGGCGACCGTGCGTTCTAGCTCCTCGCGGATGAATTGCGCCGTGTGCGTGTCGGCCTCGGCGAGCGCTTCGGGCGGACCCGCGAACTGGATGTGCCCGCCGCCCGCGCCGCCCTCCGGCCCGAGGTCGATGATGTGGTCGGCCTGCTTCACCACGTCCATGTTGTGCTCGATGACAATGACCGTGTTGCCCTTCTTCACAAGCGCACGGAGCACGTTGAGGAGGTGCCGGATGTCCTCGAAGTGCATGCCCGTCGTCGGCTCGTCGAGGATGTAGAGCGTGTCGCCCGTGCCGGGGCGCGAAAGCTCTTTCGAGAGCTTCACGCGCTGCGCCTCACCGCCTGACAGCGTAGTCGACTGCTGGCCGAGCGTGATGTAGCCGAGGCCCACCGCCTCCAGCGTCTTCAGCTTGCGCTGAATGCGGGGCATGTTCTCGAAGAAGTCGAGCGCTTCGTTCACCGTCATGGCCAGCACGTCGGCCATGGACTTTCCTTTGTACTTGACCTCCAGCGTTTCGGCGTTGTAGCGCTGGCCCTCGCACTCGTCGCACGTCACCTCCACGTCGGGCAGGAAGTTCATCTCCAGCTTCACGGTGCCCGTGCCGTCGCATTTTTGGCAGCGGCCGCCCGTCGTGTTGAACGAGAACCGGCTCTTCGTGTAGCCGCGGATCTTCGACTCGGGCAGCTTGGCGAACAGCTCGCGCAGGTAGCCCATCAACTTCGTGTACGTGGCCGGATTCGAGCGCGGCGTCCGCCCGATCGGCTTCTGGTCGATCTCGATCACTTTGTCGATGTGGTCGATCCCTTCCAGGTAATCGTGCGGGAGGGGGACCATCTTGGCCCCGTGGTGGTGCCGTGCGAGGATCGGGTAGAGCGTCTGGTTGACGAGCGTCGACTTGCCGGAGCCGGAGACGCCCGTGACGCAGATGAACATGCCGAGCGGGATGGTGACGTCTTCGCCCTTCAGGTTGTGCCCCGTCGCGCCCTTGAGCACGAGCGTGTCGCCGTTTCCGGCGCGCCGCTCGTCGGGGACGCTGATCGTGCGCGTGCCGTTCAGGTAGGCGGCCGTGAGGCTCACGTTCTCGTGGGGCTGGCCGTTCTCGCGAACGAGGCTGCCGTTCGCCCGCCCGTTCTTCGCCTCCGGGTGCACCGTGAGCGCGTCGGGCGATCCGGCCGTCATCACGTGCCCGCCATGGATGCCGGCGCCCGGCCCGAGGTCGACGACGTAATCGGCCGCCTCGATCATCTCGCGGTCGTGCTCCACCACGAGGACCGAGTTGCCGAGGTCGCGCAGGCTCTTGAGGCTGTCGATGAGCCGCGTGTTGTCGCGCGGGTGCAACCCGATCGACGGCTCATCGAGCACGTACAGCACCCCCGTCAACTGGGTGCCGACCTGCGTGGCGAGGCGGATCCGCTGGCTCTCGCCGCCGGAAAGCGTCCGCGCCGTCCGGTCGAGCGTCAGGTACCCGACGCCCACGTTGACGAGGAAACCCAACCGCTCCAGGATTTCCTTCACGATGGGCTCGGCGATCGTACGCTGCCGCTCGGTGTCGAACGTCACTGTGCCAAAGAACCGGCGGAGGTTCGCAAGGTCCATGTTCGCCAGCTCAGCGATGGACTTGCCGGCCACCCGGTAGCTCAGCGCCTCCTTGTTGAGGCGCCCGCCGCCGCACGCGCTGCAGTCCATCTTGCGCATGAACGACTCCGCCCAGCGGCGCTGCTTCGACGAGTTCGTGTTCTCGTGCGTGTGCCAGATGTGGTCGTTCAGCCCGCCGTAGCGGTGCTTGTAGCGCACCTCGCGGCCCTTGTAGCTGTAGACGATGTCGAACTGCTCCTCGCCGGCGCCCTCCAGGATGACCTCCAGTTGCTCGTCGGTGAGGTCCTCGATGGGCGTGTCGAAGTCGAAGCCGTACGCGTCGGCCACGGCTTCGAGCTGGCTGAAGATCCAGATGTCGCGCGGTTTGCCGAGGGGCACGAGGCCGCCCTCGTTGATCGTCTTGCGCGGGTCGGGGATGATGAGGCCGGGGTCGAGCTCGTTCTTCACGCCGAGGCCGTCGCATTCG
>JAAAPH010000256.1 GCA_009908415.1 Bacteroidota bacterium | reverse complement strand
GGGGTTCTGAGCCTCGACCATGATCGTGAAGGCGAGCGGCATGTCGCCGGAAGCCGCTGCCCGCGTCAATTGCAGGATGTCCGTCGCGCGCAAATCCTCGTACGACTGCACCCGGTCCAGAGAGACGCCCGCCAGCTGGGCGTCGGCCACGCGGTCGATTCGGAACTGTACCTTCCGCAGGTTGGTCACCTCACGAAGAGTCTGGCAGCCTGTGCTCACTACCCCGATCAATAGAAGCAGCGTGAGCCAGCGGCTCGCTTGCATTGGTTTCATCGTGTGTCGAAGCATTTTATCCATTGCACCGTTCCCGAGACAGGGCGGCGCTTGCAAAGATAGCGCGTCCCTCACCGAATTCCACCTGCGCCCTCCATGCAACCCCTATGCGGAAGTTAAAACACGACGAAATTGAACGGCCCTCGCCGTCCGAGGTGGCCCACCTCCCGAAGCACCCGATCAGCGTGGTGGTACACAACGTCCGGTCCATCTACAACGTGGGCTCGATCTTTCGCACCTCGGATGCAGCTCGAATCGAACACCTTCACCTGTCCGGATACACCGGCACGCCAGAGCACAAGGACTTGCACAAAACCGCCCTCGGCGCCCAGGACACCGTCGCGTGGACGGATCAGCCGAGCGCACGCTCTGTGCTCCAGCAACACCGGCAGGCAGGGTACAGCCTGGCCGCGCTGGAGATTACCGACGAGCCGACGCCGATTGATCAAGTGACTTCTGAGCAGTTTCCGCTTTGTCTCGTGGTTGGCAACGAAGTACAAGGGGTCGATGATGCCATCATTCAGGACATGGATCTTGCGTTCGAGATCCCGCAGTACGGCGCCAAGCAGTCGCTGAACGTTGCCGTGGCCTACGGTATTGCCATTTTCGATCTGGTACGGCGCTATCGGGCGCTCTGCGGACCGCCCACGGACGCGTGACGTACCACCGTCGAGAAGCGTTCTATCCAAAAGGCGGTCATGCTGAAGGCGATGCAGCCCCGTGGGCGCCGCCCGACGGATGCCAGCAATTCTCACCGGCCTCCAGCCCTCGTACGAACAAGACCCCGAACCAGCACCCACAAGGCAAACCTTTTGCGCCCGTAACGACCCACGACCTGGGTTACCTCTTCCCGCTGCTTCACGACCGGAGTGCCTCATGGACCCCTCAACGCTCCCCGACATGCCCGAGCCGCTCTTCGATGCGTTTCCACCGGTCAGCACCGAGGCGTGGAACGCCCAGGTTCGGGCCGACCTGGGAGACGCGGACCCTGAGTCGGTGCTGGTCTGGGAAAGCCTGGAGGGGGTGAGCCCACGGGCGTTCTACCGCGCGGAAGATCGCGCGGGGCTTCCCCACCTGGAGGGCGTGCCACTCGCCGATACGGCCGAAGCACCCGCCAACCGGTGGCGCCTCCGCCAGGACGTGATGCATCCGGACCTGGAAACCGCCCGCCGCCACGTGCAGACCGCCCTAGCGGGGGGCGCAACAGACATCGGCCTCGCCATGAACGTGGTGGATCACGCCGTACATGGTGCCCCCATTCAGCGGCCGGCCGACCTGGACATGTTGCTGCAGGACGTCGACCTCGCGGCCACACCCGTGCACTGCTCAGGCGGACCCGCCGCGTTGCTCATGTGGGCCATGCTCTGCAACATCGCCGAAGCACGAGGGACTGCGCTCTCTGCCCTTGCGGGATCGACGGACTTCGACCCGATCGCCGCGCTGGCCCACCATCGTATGGCAAGCGCAGACCGTGCGTTTGACGCAGCCGCCGAGGCCGTGCGCGCTGCCACCGACACGACACCATCGGCCCGCCTCTTGAGCATCGACTTGCGTCCGTATCACGCGGCCGGGGCCTCGGCAGTGCAACAGCTGGCGTATGCCCTGGGCGCATGCAGTGAGCTGCTCGTGCAACTCCGCAACCGCGCGTGCAAGCCCGAGGACGTGGCCGGCACCCTGCAATGGATCGTGCCGGTCGAAACGAGCTACTTCGTGGCCATCGCCAAGTTGCGCGCGCTCCGCCTGCTCATTCCTCAGGTGCTGGCGCCCTTCGCAGTGGAGACGACGCCGTCGGCCCCATCCATCCAAGCGGTAACCGCACGCCGCGAAGAAACCATTTATGGGCGGCACGCCAATGTGCTACGCGGCACCACCAAAGCCGCCGCGGCAATCATCGGTGGGTGCGATGTGCTTACCGTCCGGCCCTTTACCGCAGCGGCCGAAGCGCCGAGCGATTTCGCGATGCGACTGGCGCGCAACACGCAGCTGATCCTGCGCGAGGAGACGCATCTCGACCACGTCGCCGACCCCGCCGCGGGGTCCTACTACATCGAGATGCTAACGGACGCCCTCGCCCACCCGGCCTGGTCGCAGTTCCAAGACCTTGAAGGCGCAGGCGGCCTGCTTGAGGCGCTCCAATCCGGCTCCGTACAAGCGCAGATTGCTACGGTACGGACGCAACGGATGACCGAGGTCGCGCAACGCGACCGGGTGCTGGTTGGCACCAACCACTATCCCGATCTCAGCGAGAACGCCCTCGAACGCGATACGGCCGCGCCGTCTGCCGTGCCGCTTGACCGAGGGGACCGTTCTGTCACCACGGACGAAGCCCGCTCGCTGCCGGCCCTCCAAGCGCGGTTTGATGACGGGGCCGCGCTGGGTGACGTGCTACCTGCTTTCACCGGGGCAGGCACGCCATCGTTCGACGCCTTGCCCACCTTCCGCCTCGGGGCGCCCTTCGAGGCGCTGCGACGGCGCACGGAGGCCTGGGCGGCACGCCACGACGGCGCGCCGCGTGTCATCCTCCTCCCGATGGGCGACCCGGCCCGGCGAAGCGGCCGCGCCACCTTTGCCCGCCACGTGTTCGGCGTAGCGGGATTTGCCGTTGAGGAGCACATGGGTTTTGAAACCGCGGGCGACGCAGCGCAAGCGGCGGCCGACGCAGCCGCCGATATCGCTGTACTCTGCAGTGCCGACGACGCGTATCCAGCCCTCGTGCCCGCTCTCCGCAATGCGTTGACGGCGCGGCATGCGGACCCGATCGTCGTCGTCGCGGGTGCGAAGCCTCATCAGCGCGAGGCCCTCGAAGAAGCCGGGGCGGACGCCTTTATCCACCGCGACCGCCCGCTGCTTGACACCCTGAACGAGTTCCAGCAGCGCCTCGGAATTGATTAGGTGTGTACGCCTGGACGCGTGACCGAGTCCATACGTCTCTCCATTCATCCTTCCACACGTAACACCCATGCGTCCCGACTTTTCCCGGATCGACTATGAGCCGGCGGCCACCGACACGCCACCCCGGTCGGATGGATCGTGGACCACGCCCGAGCAGATCGACGTGGCTCCCGTGTACGGGCCGAACGCCGAAGAGGACCTGGAGCACCTCGACTTTGCCGCGGGCCTGCCGCCGTTTCTCCGCGGGCCGTACAGCACCATGTACGCCTTCCGCCCGTGGACCATCCGCCAGTACGCCGGCTTCTCGACGGCCGAGGAATCCAACGCCTTCTACCGCAAGGCGCTCGCCTCGGGCCAGAAGGGCCTGTCCGTTGCCTTCGACCTCGCCACCCACCGCGGCTACGACTCCGACCACGAGCGCGTCCATGGCGACGTGGGCAAGGCCGGCGTGGCCGTCGACACCGTCGAGGACATGAAGACCCTCTTCGACGGCATCCCGCTCGATCGGATGTCCGTGTCGATGACAATGAACGGGGCCGTCCTCCCGGTGATGGCGTTCTACATTGTCGCCGCCGAGGAGCAAGGCGTGGCCCATGACCAGCTGACGGGCACCATCCAGAACGACATCCTGAAGGAGTTCATGGTGCGCAACACGTACATCTACCCGCCCCAGCCGTCGATGCGCATCGTGGGCGACATCTTCGCGTACTGCGCGGACGAGATGCCCCGGTTCAACGCCATCTCGGTGAGCGGGTACCACATGCACGAGGCCGGCGCCCCGGCCGATCTGGAGCTGGCCTACACGCTGGCCGACGGCCTCGAATACCTGCGCACCGGGCTCGACGCGGGGCTCGACATCGACGACTTTGCGCCACGGATGAGCTTCTTCTGGGGCATCGGCATGAACCACTTCATGGAGATCGCCAAGATGCGCGCCGCCCGGATGCTCTGGGCGAAGCTCGTCCAGCAGTTCGACCCGCAGAACCCGAAGTCGATGGCGCTACGGACGCACTGCCAGACGTCCGGCTACTCGCTCGCCGAGCAGGACCCCTACAACAACGTGATGCGCACGACCATCGAGGCGCTGGCCGCGGTGTTCGGCGGCACGCAGTCGCTGCACACGAATGCGCTCGACGAGGCCATCGCGCTCCCCAGCGAGCACGCGGCCCGCATCGCCCGCAACACGCAGCTTTACCTGCAGGAAGAGACCGACATCACCCATGCCATTGACCCGTGGGCGGGCTCGTACTATGTGGAGCACCTGACCGATCAACTGGCCCGCCGCGCGTGGGCGCTCATCCAGGAGGTCGAAGACGAAGGCGGGATGACCCAGGCCATCGAGAAGGGACTGCCGAAGCTGCGCATCGAAGAAATGGCCGCGCGCAAGCAAGCCCGCATCGACACGGGCGAGGAAGTCATCGTCGGCGTCAACAAATATCGCCCGGACGAGACCGAGCCCGTGCCCACGCTGGAGGTTGACAACGAGGCGGTCCGCCGCACCCAGATGAAGCGGCTGGAGCGCGTCCGCGCCGAGCGCGACGAGGCGGCCGTCCAGCAAGCCCTCGACGCCATCACCGCCTGCGCGGAGAGCGGCGACGGCAACCTGCTAGCGCACGCCGTGGCGGCGGCCCGGGAGCGAGCCACACTCGGCGAGATCTCCGACGCAATGGAGAACGTGTTCGGCCGCCACACAGCGCGCACGCAGTCCGTGCAAGGCGTGTATGCTACCGAGGCCCGGTCGGACGAAGCCTTCCAGCAGGCCCGAGCGCTCGCCGACGAGTTTGCGGAACGGGCCGGACGCCGGCCCCGGATCATGGTCGCTAAAATGGGCCAGGACGGACACGACCGCGGCGCGAAAGTCATCGCCACCTCGTTCGCCGACCTGGGCTTCGACGTCGACATCGGTCCGCTCTTTCAGACGCCGGAAGAAGCGGCCCGCCAAGCCGTCGAGAATGACGTGCACATCCTGGGCGTCTCCAGCCTTGCCGGCGGGCATAAAACCCTTGTCCCGCAGGTCATCGAGGCGCTCAGGCAGTACGGGCGCGACGACATCCTCGTCATCGTCGGTGGCGTGATTCCACATGCGGACTACGGGTTTTTGTACGACCATGGGGTGGCCGGAATTTTTGGTCCCGGCACTCCCATCGCCAAGGCGGCACAGCAGATCCTCGACGTGCTGATCGACGCGTATCCAACGAATGAGCACCAGGAAGTGTGATGCGCCCCTGCGCACGGGGCTCGCCCACCGCCCCCCTCAACACCACCCACGTGCCGCCGTGGCCGACGATATTCCTGCCCTGCAGTGCGC
>JAAAPH010000006.1 GCA_009908415.1 Bacteroidota bacterium | reverse complement strand
GCACCGCCTGACTCGAAGGCACCCAGGTCGACGAGCGGCGGCGGGCCGGCGCCCGTGTCGGGCACGCCGGGCACGTCGACGAAGCGCGGCAGGCCCGCGCGGTCTTCGACGAGGCCCATCGGCACGGCAGCGTTATCGCCCGCATCGATGGCCGGGGAGACGCCGCTGCCGCCCGGGCCGCGCAGGCGGAGGTCGTCGTCCGTGGTGCCGGGGAGGTCGTCTGCGCCGTCGGCGTCGGCGAAGCGCGGGTCGGCGTCCAGGTTGCCGCCGCCATCCGTGCCGAGGGTGTCGTTCCAGCTGTCGCCATCGCCATCCTCGTCGACGCTGGAGCCCTCGACGAGCGAGTAGCGAATGTCGGTGTCGGCCTCGAACGTGTTGAAAATTTGATCGCCGTCCCGGCCTCCGGTGCCGTCAGCGTTCGCGCGGTTGCCGAAGAGGATGCTGTTGACCAGTTGGACGTCGAGCGATCCCGAGAAAAAAGCGTCGACGTAGAGCGCCCCGCCTTCCGCATTGGCCTCGTTGTTCGCGAGCGTCACATTGGTGAGCCGCACGGCCGGGTCGCTCGACGCGTCCGCCGAGCGGATCCAGAGGGCCCCGCCGTCCCCACGCCCGCTCTGGGTCCCGATGGCTCGGTTGCCGGTGAATACCGTGTTGGTGGCCGTCAGCTTCGCGTCGGCGCTGTAGAGGGCGCCGCCGTCCAGCGCCTCGTTTCCGGCAAACGTGACGCGGTCAAGCGTCAGCCGAGCCTCCCGGTTGTGATAGATGGCCCCGCCCGACCCCGATAGATCTCCGAACGCGGTGTTGCCCTCGAAGGTGGTGGCTTCGATGACGAGATGGACCGGATCGAACGACGTGGCATAGATCGCCCCGCTCAGGTCGCGGGCCTGGTTGCCGGAGAAGGTGGCGCCGGTAAACGTGGCGCTGGCCGTGAAGAGCGCGACGGCCCCGGCGTTGCCCGCGTTGACGTTGTCGATGAACTGCACGTCCGTGAAGGTGCCGCTCGCCGTGCCGCCCGAACGCCCATCCATCCGAAGGGTGCCGCGGACGTTTTCGGTGAAGGCGACATCCGTCACCGTCGGGGCCACGGTGCCGCCGTTGAAGGCCGAGAAAGCCAGCGCACCAAGGAAGTGGCCGGAAAAGGTCACGCGTGTCAGCGTCGGCGTGCCTTCGCCGCCGTCGCGGGCGTTGACGTACATCCCGCCCGTACTCTGGTTTGAGGAGCCGCCGGCAAAGGTGACATCCATGAGTGCGGGGCTACATACATTACCCGCGCCGAGGGCGTCACAGTAGAGCCCGCCGCCGAACGCCTCCCACGAGCCGCCGTTTGCCGCGCCCGCCGTGATGATGATCCCATCGAGCACGGTTTCGGCGGTAATCGATCCGCCCTCCAGCACGACGACGCGGAACGCGTTGTCGACGCCCACCTGATCGCTGGCGGCTTCCGTCACGCCGTCGGCGTTCGTGACGTCGTCGCCGGCGAGGTCGCCGCTCAAAACCGTCGGGTGGGCGGCGAGGTCGCGCGGGCCGCCGCCGGGCGGGTAACCGCCCTCCACCGTCACGCCGTCGCGCGCAAGGGTGAAGCGTTCCGAGCGGTCGCCCAGCGTGTGGTCCAGGCCGCCGGTACCGTCGCTGTCCACCGCGTCTTCGTCCGGATAGTACACGCCCGCTGCGACGCGAACCGTGTAGTCGGTGCCCGGGTGCCGGTTGGCCACGTCGAACGCGTCCTGCAAGGCAACGAACGCGTTCGTCCACGACGAGCCATCGTTCGCGCCGGACGCGGTGGCGTCGACGTATAGTACGGTGGGCTGGGCGGGCGCGGCGCCTGCAGTTACGAGGGCAAGGAGGGATGCAGTCGCGAGGGTGCGGAGCAGGGCAGTCATGGGCACTGGAATGGTTCGTTCGCGGAGACGGGGACAGGAGGCCGTCGTCGGATCATGTCCCGCCTTCGGGCTCGACGGTGACGAAAACGCTGTCGGCGTTATTGGCCGGATCGGCGTCGTAAGTGAGCCCTTCGGTGAGGGTTGCCGGGACGGTCCACGTTCCTTCGGTCGCGGCTGTGGTCGTGAGGCGAAGCGATGCGGAGGGTCCGGGCGCCAGATCGCCGATCGTCCACCGCCCGGTTTGCGGATCATAGGTGCCATCCCCGGACGCCTCCGCGAAGGTCAGGCCGGCCGGCAGCTCCACCGTTGCGACGACGCCCGCTGCCGCGTTGCCGCCGCCGTTGGCCACGAGGACATCGACCAGCACTTGCTCCCCGACGCGCGCTGTATTTGGTGAGGCCGATGCGGTGACGGACAGGAAGTAGCGCGGCTCGACGACGAGCTGGGTCGTCGCAGCGTTGTTGGACGCATCGGTGTCACCATCGAGTCCGCTGGTGATCGTGGCATCGGTCGTCCAGATCCCAGCGGTATCGGCGCGTACGGACAGGGTGAGGAAGCCGGCGGCGGTCTGCGCGGGCAGGTCGAGGCGCCAGGTGCCCGTCTCCAGGTCGTAGCGGCCGCGCGTTGTCTGGTGACTCAGGTGCACGAGCCCGTCCGGAATCCGATGCGCGACCACGATGCTCGCGGCCGCTGTTGCGGCCGGTTGCTTCGCCACCTGGACGGCGTATGTGAACGGCTGCCCGACGCGCTCGGGCACGGTGCTACCAGAGATGAGTGCCTGCAGGTCGAAGTCCGCCGCCGTGCGCGTGAGCGCCACGGTCGCTGGGTTCGAAGCGACAAGGCCGTCCGTGGCGCGGTAGGTGAAGCTCGTCGTGCCGCTGAAGGCGGTCGGGGCGGAGTACGTGAAGGCACCACTCGGGTCGAGGGTGAGGCGGCCCGCGTCCACGTCTTGCACGAGCTCGGCGGTGAGCGTGTCGCCGTCGGCGTCCGTGTCGTTGGCGAGCACGCCAAGGCCCGTCGGCACGATCAGGAGATCGCCCTCAGGGATTGGGTAGGCGTCGTCGACCGCAATCGGGGCGTCGTTCTCCGCCCGTACGACGACGATGACGCGACCGTCGTTGGACACGAGTCCTTCCACGTCGGCCACGGTGTAGGTGAACAGGTCCGTTCCTACGAAGTCCGGATCGGGCTCGTAGCGCACCCGCCCGTTGCCCTCGACGGTGGCGGTGCCGGAGACCGGGGGCTGCGCGATCACGACGGAGCTGCGGTCGATGGGGCTGTTCGGGTCGACATCGTTTGCGATCACAGAGATGCTGACCGGATCGTCCTCGATGGTGAGGATTCGATCCGCATTCGCGATCGGCGGCACGTTTCCGCCATCGATGGCGACCTGAACGTAATCCACGCCGTGATCCAAGAATTCCCGGCCGGCGGTGTCGTTTTGCACGTCCTCCTCGTGCTCCAGCACCACGACCACGAAGTCGGCGTTTACCGGCAGCATCAACTCGACGCGGCCGACCTGCCACGGCGCCCCATCGGCGGCGTACAAGAACCCGTCTGTTGCGGAGGCGAGGCGCTCGTACGTGCTCGTTTGCAGGGGGATCGTTTCCAGGTCTCCCGTACGCGGAAAGGAGGCGGGGTCGCCCGCATAGGCGTCGATCCGGACCCCGAACCGTCGGTCGTCAAAGGCCTCGACGGATTGGATGCGGAAGGCTGCACGGGCCCGGATGCGCTGAAAGGCGTCGCGCTGCGCCTGCGGGACGCGGGCGGTGAGGTCAATCACCTGGTAGATCTGCGCCGAGGTCGACGCACTGGCTCCGGACGGCGTGGTCGCGAGGAAGTCGAGCGATTGATCGGCATGACACGTCGGGATGATGGTGGTCGCGGCCTCATCGCCGTACCACAGCAAGGGACCGGTCGCGTCCTCCTCCTCAAAGCTGCCGTTTTGCTGAAGGTATAGACACTGCGGAGGGAGACACACCAGGGACGACGGACAGGGAGGATCGGAGGTCGGGGGAGGTGGTTGCGGAATGCCGTAGGCGAGGGCGGTCAGGGATTCGATGAGGTTGCCGACCAGGGTTTCGCACTCGTCCGGATCGTACTGGTCCGAGTTGGGATCGCACGCTGGCGGCGTGCAGGCCGCCTGCATCAGCGCGACAACAATGATCAGCAACATGGTGAGAGTGCGGGAGTGATGCATGGTGGGCGTGGTGGGTCGATATGAAGTGGGTCCGCGAGATCGCATGGGTCACGAGCCCGCACTGGGCAACACGGACACCGTCACCGTCGCCTCGGTCGAGGTATTGCCAAAGGGCGCATCGAAAAGGTCGTAGCCAAATGTGTCGGTTCCGGTGAAGCCGGCGCTCGGCGTGTAGCGCACCTGCGTCACGCCGTCCTGCACAACGGTCTCTACGGTGCCGCTCGCTGGCGGCGTGCGGATCGTCAGGAGCTGAAACACGTCGCCGTCCGGGTCGAAGTCGTTGGCGGCGACGTTGATGACGATGGGCGTCCCCGCTGGCGTGGACACCGAGTCGTCGACCGCGACCGGCGGCTGGTTGCCGCTGCCGGTGACCGTGACGGCGAAGGCGGCTTCCGCGGCGCCCGCGGCGTTCTCGGCCCGGACGGTCACGTCGAAGGGGCCGCCCGGCGCCCGCGGAATGATCCGCAGAAGGCGACCGGCAAGGGGCGCATCGAAGGAGGGGGTGGCCCCTGGCGCGAGGGTACGGCGATACGTCAGCCCGTCGCCGATCGGGTCGGCGAAGACGGTGTCGAGGTTCACGTAGAATTCCGCACCGCCCGCCACGAGGGTACGGTCAGGGATGGGGCGCAGGACGGTTGGCGCCTCGCCGTCGCTCCGGGTGAGGGTGACGAGCGTGATGCCGGACGTGGTGTCGGCGTCGCGGGCGCGGTACGTGAAGGCGGTGGCGCCCTCGAACGCGCCGGGTACGGTGACGGTGAACGCACCGCTCGGGTCGAGGTCGAGCGTGCTGATCTCGGGATCCGTCGACCGCAGCACGGCCGTGAGCGTATCGCCGTCGATGTCGGTGTCGTTGGCGAGCACGCCCCAATCAGCCGCGACGGAAAGCGTGTCGCTGGCAGGGATTGCGTAGATATCGTCCCGGGCCACAGGGGCGTCGTTGACCGGGCGTACGGTCACGGTGACGAGCGCTTCGTTCGAGACGAGCCCTTCCGTGTCGGCGACGGTGTAAGCGAAGGCATCAGTCCCGTTGAAGTCGGGGGCGGGCCTATAGCGCACGCGGCCCGGAAGGACCAGGGTCGCCGTCCCGTTCGTGGGGGGCGTCGCGATGGCGAGCGAGGCGCCATCGATCCGGCTGGTGGCGTCGCCGTCGTTGGCGAGCACGTCGACCGTGGCGACCGCGTCCTCGTCGACGGCCCACGCGTCCGGCGCGGCCGTAGGCGGCGCGTTACCGCCGTCCAGCACGACCTGGACATCGTCGACGCTATGGCCCTCGAATTCGGCGCCGCCCGTGTCGTTCTGCACGTCCTCCGCATGCTCCAGGAGGACCACGATGAAGTCGGCGTCCGCGGGCAGCGTCAGCGTGGCCGTGGCGGCCTGCCACGGACCACCGTCCGCCGCGTAGAGCAGCGTA
>JAAAPH010000191.1 GCA_009908415.1 Bacteroidota bacterium | reverse complement strand
CTGCAGACGTTTCAGAAGACGGCCCGCCCCGACGTGGGGAAGCTCGCCGAGACGGTCCTGAGCGCCGGCGGCACCGCCTACAACGGCGTTGAGTTGCGCGATGTGACGTTCGACCTCGGCGAGGACGATACGGATCGGCTCTTCACCTTGCGCGACCGCGAGCAAGCGCTCCACGAGGCCGTTACCGACGAACTGAAGGAAAACCATCAGATGCGCACCCGGGCCATCTTGGAAGTCGTGCAAGGCAACAGCGCCGAGCGGCTCGACTACCTGAAGGGCGTTACCAAGCGCCGCACCCGCCGCACGTCCACCTCGTGAGTGGTGCGTTGCGCGTTCGATCACGTCAGATCCAACACCCTGAGCGTTACACGCAAACCCCCAACCGATTCGTAACTCTACCGACTTCATGGAAGCCCCGCATACCTCGAAGGAGGCCGACGCGCAAAACCCCGAACAGACGATTGTCGTCTCCGGCATTCAGCCCTCGGGCCGGCTGCACCTGGGCAACTACTTCGGTGCCATCCGGCAGCACATCGACCTGCACCAGCAGCACGAGGCGTACTACTTCATCGTCAACTACCACGCGCTGACGAGCGTGCAGGACGCCGACCTGCTGCGCGAGCACACGATGGACGTGGCGCTCGACTACCTCGCGCTCGGCTTCGACCCGGAGGAGGCGCACCTCTTCATCCAGAGCGACGTCCCCGCCGTTACCGAGTTGGCATGGATCTTCTACAACCTCGTGTCGGTGGGCCGGCTGGAGCGCGGCGTGGCGTACAAGGACAAGATCGAGCAGGGCCTGACGCCCAACGCCGGCCTCCTCAATTACCCCGTCCTGCAGGCCGCCGACATCTTGATTTACGGCGGCACGCTCGTGCCCGTCGGCGCCGACCAGAAGCAGCACATCGAGATCACGCGCGACCTCGCCCAGCGCTTCAACCAGACGTTCTGCTCGGAGGACGACCCGCTCTTCCCCGTCCCCGAGGCCCACATCCTCGACGACGTGGCCGTGATTCCGGGCGTCGACGGGCGCAAGATGTCGAAGAGCTACGGCAACACGATCGGCATCTTCGACGAGGGCAAGACGCTCAAGAAGAAGGTGATGAGCATCGTCACCGACTCGACGCCGCTCGACGAGCCGAAGGATCCCGAGGCCTGCAACGTGTTCGCCCTCATCAAGCACTTCGCCGACGACGCGAAGCAAGCCGAGATCGCCGAGCAATACCGCGCCGGCGGCTACGGATACGGCCATGCCAAGAAGGAACTCCTCGGCCTCATCGACGACTACTTCGCCGAAGCCCGCGCCCGCCGCAAAGAACTGGAGCAGCGCCCCGACTACGTGATGGACGTGCTCCGCGACGGCGGCCGCCAGGCCCGCGAGCAGGCCTACGCGTTCATGGAGCGCGTCCGCGCGGCCACGGGGTTGGTGACGACGTACTGATTTTTGAGACGGGGAATCTTAGAAACGATGAGCCGGGGAAACCGATGAGCGACCCGATTACGAGCTTCAAGCAGCTTCGCGTATACCGAAACGCCTTCGAGATGGCGATGCGGATTTTTGACTATTCGAAGCAGTGGCCGAAGGAAGAGCAGTATGCGCTCACCGATCAGATTCGCCGATCCTCGCGCTCCGTCTGCTCGAACATTGCAGAGTCCTGGTTCAAGCGGCGTTATCCCAATCACTTTGTAAGCAAACTGAGTGATGCCGGCACAGAGGCCTCTGAGACGCTCGTCTGGATCGACTTCGCCGTCGAATGCCAATACCTGCCTAACGCTGAAGCGGAGGTATTTCGCGAGAAATGCCGAACTATTATCGGTGGGCTTACGAAGATGATGGCTCACCCTGAACAGTGGTGTGTCCCGGACGATCGTGTGTCGGAAATTCCTTCCGGCTATCTGGATTCCGACGCTTAATTCATCCTCGTCTCTTCGTCTCACCGTCTCCTCGATTCAGAAGCCATGATCCTAATCATCGACAACTACGACAGCTTCACGTACAACCTCGTCCACCTCGTGGGCCGGCACACAGATGCCATCGAGGTGGTGCGCAACGATGCGCTCACAGTGGAGGACGTCCGGGCGATGGCGCCGGCGGGCATCCTGATCTCCCCGGGGCCGGGCCGCCCGGCTGATGCGGGCATCACCGAGCCGCTCATCGAAGCGCTGGGCCCCACGACGCCCGTGCTCGGCGTGTGCCTCGGCCATCAGGCCATCGGCGAGGTGTACGGCGGGGCGATCACGCACGCGCCCTCGCTCATGCACGGCAAGACGAGCACCGTTCACCACGACAGCCGCTCGGTGTTCGCTGATGTGGAGCAAGACTTCGAGGCCACGCGCTACCACTCGCTCGTCGTCGACCCGGATACCTTTCCCGACGATGCGTTGGAGATCTCGGCCCGGACGGACGAGGGCGTGATCATGGGCCTGCGGCACCGCCGCTATCCCATCGAGGGCATCCAGTTTCACCCAGAGAGCGTGATGACGGCCGCCGGCCCACACCTCATCGCCAACTGGCTCACATCCGTTGAGCGTTCAGCGTTGCGCGTTTGAGCACTGAATCCATACTCACTACACTCAATCCAAAACACGTCACAGACGGTGCAGGAGTACATCGACATTATTGCCAGCGGCGACCCGCTCACTCAGTCGCAGGCCGAGGCGGCCATGCGCCAGATGATGAGCGGCGAGGCGCTCCCCGAACACATGGCGGGCCTGCTGATGGGCCTGCGGACCCGCGGCGAGACGCTCGACGAGCTCGTCGGCTTCACGAACGTCATGCGCGAGTTCGCCGTCGACGTCGCGTGCAGCGACCCACATGCGATCGACCTGTGCGGTACGGGCGGGGACAGCGCCAGCACGTTCAACATATCGACCACGGCCACCCTCGTGGCCGCCGGCGCGGGCGCGACGGTCGCCAAGCACGGCAACCGCTCCGTGTCGTCGAAGTCCGGCTCGGCCGACGTCCTCGAAGCACTTGGCGTGAAAATCGACCTGGAGAAGCCGGGGGTGGAATACTGCCTGGAGCAGGCGGGGGTCGCCTTCCTGTTTGCGCCCTACTTCCACCCGGCCATGCGGCACGTGATGCCGGTGCGGAAGGCACTCGGCGTGCGGACGTTCTTCAACGTGCTGGGCCCGCTCTGCAACCCGGCCGGCGTGAGGCGTCAGCTCGTCGGCGCGTTCAACACGCAAACGGCGCAGTGGATGGTGCAAATCCTGGCGCGGCTGGATGCCAAGCACGTCGTCACGCTGCACGCGCAGGACGGCATGGACGAGGTCTCGATCTCGGCGGCCACGACGCTGTTCGAGTACGACGCCGACGCGCACTCCCCGGCCCCCCGCAGCCGCGAAATTGGCCCCGAGAAACACGGCTTCGAGCGCGCCCCGATCAAAGCGCTGGCCGGGGGCGGCGCCGAGGAGAACGCAGCCATCCTGCGCGGCATCCTATCCGGCGAGGACACCTCGCCCCGGCGCGATATCGTGCTGCTCAACGCGGCGTATGCCCTTCACACGAGCGGCCGCTTCGACGACCTCGACGCGTGCTTCGAGGCCGCCCGCGCGAGCATCGACTCGGGCGCGGCGCTGGACAAGCTCAATACGCTCGCCGAGGTGTCGCACGACGCCCCGGTTTGAGTGTGGGCGCATGGGAGTGGGCATGCGCCTGCCTCGCTCCCTCACCCGTACCCCCAAACACCCATATCCCCAAGCCCAATCGTGAGCATCCTCGACCAAATTGTTGACGACACGCGCGAGCTGGTGGCCCGGCGCAAGCGCGAGACGCCGGTTTCCGAATTGAAAGAACGGCCGCTCTTTGGCGACCACGAGCCCGTCTCGCTGGTCGAGGCCATGCAGCAACGGGGGATGTCGTTCATCGCCGAAATCAAAAAGGCCTCGCCGTCGAAGGGCGTGATCCGCGATCCCTTCCAGCCGGCCCAGATCGCGCAGCAGTACGCCGCACACGGGGCCGATGCGATCTCCGTGCTCACCGAGCCGCTCCACTTTCAGGGCGAGATCGAGTACCTGCCCTGGATCCGCGCGCACGTCGACCTGCCGCTGCTGCGGAAGGACTTCATCATCGACCCGTATCAGGTCGTCGAGGCCAAGGCGATGGGCGCGGATGCCATCCTGCTCATCGCCACGGTGCTCGATGCCGGCCCGTTGTATGATCTGCACCAGACGGCCGACGAGCTGGGCCTCGATTGCCTCGTTGAGGTCTATTCGGTGGATGATCTCGACGTGATCGACTTCACGCAGATCAAGCTGCTGGGCGCCAACAACCGCGACTTGCGCACGTTCGACGTAGACATCGACAACTCATTGCAGGTATTCGAGCACGCGCCGCGCTCGGTGGGGCGCATCTCAGAAAGCGGGCTGAGCGACCCGGAGACGCTCGTTCACCTCCGGCAGAACGGCGTGAACGGCGTCCTCATCGGCGAGCACTTCATGCGGGCGGACCACCCCGGCGAGGCGCTCTCCACGCTCCGCGACGAGGCGAAAGCAATTGCGACGCAGAACTCTTGATCCGAAGAACCGAGGAAACAACGAGTCGAAGAATGCCTCGATTCCTCGCCTCCTCGATTCTTCGTTTCCTGATGGCCAAGCAAACGGAATACGACACCTACATGCACCACTGAACCAATGAGCGTAAAGCTAAAAGTCTGCGGCATCACGGACCTCGCCGACGCGCGCTACCTGGCGGGCGAGGGCGTGGATTACCTCGGCTTTATCCAGCACACGGACAGCCCCCGCTACGTCGCCCCCGAACACGTCGCCGAAATGCTGGACTGGCTCTACGGCCCGACGCCGGTGGGCGTGTTCGTGAACAAGTCGGCGCGGTTCGTCAACGACGCGGCGGACACGGCCGGCTTCGAGATGGTGCAGCTGCACGGCACCGAGTCGCCCTCCACCTGCGACGCCATCGAGCGCCCCGTGATCAAGGCGATCCGCGTGCGACACGATGCCGCATCGGACCACTTGCGCGCGCTCATGGAGCCGTACGCGGACGTCGTCGACTACTTCCTGCTCGACACGCACAACTCCAGCACGTGGGGCGGCACGGGCGAGTCGTTTAACTGGCGGCTCGCGCGCGACCTGTCGAGCGACTTCCCGCTCTTCCTTGCCGGCGGCATCGACGCGAGCAACGTCGAGCGCGCCATCCACACGATGCGCCCCTACGCCATCGACCTGTCGAGCGGCGTCGAGTCGGCCCCCGGCCAGAAGAGCTTCGAGAAGATCGACGACTTCCTCGCCGCCTTCCGCGCGGCCAACGACGCGCTGGAAGACACGGTGCGTAATGCGTAGTGCGTAGAAGTCAGCTCCCTTACGTTTCACGGTTTACGTTTCACGGTTTACATCCCACGAGCCCCGCATACAACCCCACGGCCCCATGCCTGAAGCCCCTGTCAAGACTCGCTACGACGCCCCCGACACCACCGGCCACTTCGGCCCGTACGGCGGCGCTTTCGTCCCCGAAATCCTCGTTCCCGTCTTGGAAGATT
>JAAAPH010000512.1 GCA_009908415.1 Bacteroidota bacterium | reverse complement strand
ACGCGGCGTATCAAAACGTAACCTCGATAGCCGACGGCACATTCGCGTCGCAGAATATTCAATTCGTCGACGGCACGGGCCGATTCAAGGGCGTTACGGGCCACGCCGCCAGTCAAGGAACGATCAATCTCAATCAGTTCACTGCCTCGTTCTCCATCGAAGGGAAGATCACTCCGGTGGGTGCTAACCGGAAGCACCCCTGACGCCCAGCGATCTCATCGCACAAGGCGGGGCCATCCGGGGATCGTCATCGGATAAATGAGGCGCCCCCAGCCCCGCTACGTCACAAGGGCTGCGGGGCCGCGGCCAGACAGAGCGAGTAGGGAACTGGCGGCCGGTTGAGTGTTTTCTGAAGAGGCCCCTTGGTGTATCCCGAGGGTCGTCTCAACCATCCCTTTCACCTTCTGCACGGCCGCGCCGCATGGACCTCGTTAC
Organism: Bacteroidota bacterium; assembly: GCA_009908415.1. Taxonomy (GTDB): domain Bacteria; phylum Bacteroidota; class Rhodothermia; order Rhodothermales; family Salinibacteraceae; genus JAAAPH01. The sequence continues at coordinate 5,062 of JAAAPH010000512.1, read as the reverse complement.
CCAAGGCGTCGTGGGCGCTGCGATGGCATCGGCAGCGGCTCCGGCTCGGGAAAGCCACCGCGCTGCGCTCATCGGACTCGGGGCGGGCCTGCTGCCGGATGCCGACGCACTCATCCGTAGCGCCGAGGACCCACTGCTGGTGCTGGAGTACCATCGTCACTTCACCCACGCCCTGGTGATGGTCCCCGCCGTGGCGCTGGTGGCGGCCGCCGTGTTCTGGCTGATCCTGCGCCGCCTGCCTGTTGCACAGCCTCTGCCCTTCGGGCGCACGTACGGCTACGCGGTGCTCGGGGCGAGCCTGGCCGGTTTCCTCGACGCCTGCACGAACTACGGCACGCATCTGTGGTGGCCGTTCGTCGACGCGCCCGTAGCGTGGAGCATCATCTCAATCCTGGATCCCGTGTTCACGCTGCTGCTGCTTGTGCCGCTCGGCATCGGCCTCGTCCAGCGGAAGCGACGGGTGGTACGCTGGGGGCTGGCGCTGGCGGCGAGCTACCTCCTCCTCGGCACCCTCCAGCACCAGCGCGCCGAGGCCGTCGCCAAGGAGTTGGCCCAAACGCGCGGACAGGCCGTTGAGCGCCTCATCGTCAAGCCGACCATCGCCAACCTGGTCCTGTGGCGGGTGCTGACCGTGACCGACGACCGCGTTTATGCCGATGCGGTCCGCGTCGGCCTGGGGTCACCCCGGACCTACTCGGGCACCGCGGCCCCGCTGTTCGACCCGAAGCGTGACGCGCTGCACGGCCCCGACGCGCCCGAGGCGCCCCCCGCTGTCCAACGCGACGTGCAGCGGTTCATGCGCTTCGCGGACGGCGTGGTGGTGCGCCACCCGGAGCGACCGCAGGTCATCGGCGACGCGCGCTTTGCAATGCTGCCCACGCGTCTCACGCCGCTGTGGGGCCTCGCGGTGGATCCCGACGCCGAGCCCGCGGTCCGCTTTGTCACCGACCGATCCCTCTCGCCGGAGGGTCGTGAGCAGTTCGTCGACATGCTGCTCGGCCGGCCGCTGCCGTCGAACGATGAGGCACCGTAGCCCCCGGCATCTTGGAATGCGGGCTCTCAGCGACTCGGATCCGCGGGCGATGCCGCTTGTTTGGAGCGTGGACGGGTCGGTGCCTTGTAAGCGGCCTATCCTCTTTGACGGTCCCTTTCATGTCCCTATCTCCCGCCGTGACGGAAACAGCCGACGTCGTAATCATTGGAGGTGGCATCATGGGCGTCAGCATCGCCCTTCACCTCGTTCAAGATGGGGTCGAGAATGTGGTGCTGCTCGAAAAGGAGCACCTCGGAGCGGGGTCGAGCGGAAAGTCTGGTGCCATCTTGCGCCAGCACTATTCCCGCGAAGCCTCCATCCGCATGGCGCGGGAGAGCCTGCAGTTCTACCGCACGTTTGGCGCCCGATACGGCCGGGACATCGGCTTCGAGCAGCCGGGCATGCTCTTTCTCGCCAACGAATCGGCGCGGGAGGCGCTGGAGCGAAACGTCGAGGTGCAGCGCTCGGTCGGGGTCGACACCCGGGTGGTGGACGCCCAGGAGGTGCGTGCCCTCGAACCGCGAGGCACGTTCGGCGATGCTGTGCTGGGCGCCTGGGAGCCCGAAGCCGCGTACGTGAACCCGGTCCGGACCGTCTACGCCCTGGCAGACGTTGCCCGCGAACATGGTGCGGATATCCGGACAGAGGCCCGTGTAAGTGGGGTGCTCACGGAGAACGGTTCCGCGCGCGGCGTTCGCCGGGCCGACGGCGCGGCGATCCACGCGCCGGTCGTGGTCAATGCCGCCGGCCCGTGGGCCGGACCGCTCCTCGACGAACAGGACCTGGACTATCCGCTGCAGGCCATTCGCCCCGAGCAGGCCTACCTCGAACCGCCCGGCGACTTCGGCGAGGCAACAACCATGTACGCCGATCTGGTAACCGGCATCTATTGGAAACCCGAACCGGCCGGCTGGACGCGCATCGGCAAGATGAGCTACGACGGCGACGATGACGTGCCCGACCCCGACGACTATGACGAGGGCATCGACCAGTCGTTTATCGACTTCACGCGTGAAGCCATCACCGAGCGTCTTCCCGCGTTTGCGCAGGCCACGTCGTGGGGCGGATGCGGCGCCCTGTACACGATCACGCCCGACGCCCATCCGCTCATCGGACCCGTCCCGGAGATCGACGGGCTCTTTCTGGCCTCGGGCTTCAGCGGGCATGGGTTCAAGCTCGCCCCATCGGTAGGCCAGGGACTGACCGCGCTCATCACGGGCGGGGACCCTGGCCCCCTCGACCCCGATCTCTTTGCGGTCGACCGTCTTCGCCACGACCGCCCGGTGACGGTTCCATACGCCTACGGCATCCTGGGCTGAGCGGCCCTGCCGGCAGTTTCCTCCTACTCTGTCTGACTCCACCGCCCCCATGCCCTTCGACACGAAAGAGGCCGCCCGCCAGCACGTTTGGGACCGCCTGGAGGAGGACGGCGTGGCGCGGTTCCCCTTTCCTCCGCACGGTCGCATTCCCAATTTTGATGGCGCGAAAGCCTGTGCGGCTCGGCTGTTCGACCATCCGCTGTTGGCTGAATCGCGCCGGATCAAGGTCAACCCCGATGCGCCGCAACGCTACGTCCGCATCGCTGCGTTGCGGTGGGGCATCACGGTTTACGTCCCCACGCCCCGGCTCCGGGGCGGCTTCAAGCGACTGGACCCTGCCCGCATTCCGGAGGACCAGCACGCGAAAGCGGCCAGCCTCTCGAACATGGACGCCTGGGCCGAACCCGTGAAGCTGGACGAACTGCCCCAACTGGACGCCATCGTGACGGGGTCGGTCGCCGTGACGCGGGATGGGCAGCGCTGTGGAAAAGGCGAAGGGTACAGCGACCTCGAATTTGCGATTCTCCGCACACTCGGCCACGAGCCCGTGCCCGTCGCCACCACCGTGCACCCGCTCCAGCTCGTCGACGGCTTCCCCACCGATGCACACGACGTCCCGCTGCATCTCGTGGTGACCCCCGACTCCACGTTGTCCGTCGAGCACCCGTCCCCTCCGCCCTCTGGCATCGACTGGAGTGCGCTCGATGACGCCGATCTGGAGGCGATGCCGATCCTTCAGACGTTGCGGCGTGGAGCCTAAGCCCCCTTCCCCCCGCCGCGTCACGACGCATCGCGGCGCGCGCTTGCGGCGGCCTCCTTACTCTTCCTGCCCCGTTCGGTCCGAACGGCCGGTCAGTGAGGACGCCGCAGCATCCAGCACCAGCGTGCGCCGCCGCCCCTGCCGGTCCACGACGACGGCCTCGACGACCGACGGCGGGAGCCGCAGCACGCGTGCAGACTGCGACAAGTACGTGGCGCCGTAGTGGAACTCGTGCCGCCGCGTGGTTCCATCCGCAAAAGTGAGCAGCGCATACTGGTCGCTCGGCCGCAGGCGTTCGGTGCGCACCGCACCACGACGCTGCGCGAAGGCCTTCAAGGGCCCGTCGGTTTGCGACGCCACGACGAGCGGCGGGCCTGACGCGCTCGCCACGGTAGCAAGCGCTTTTGCGTCGCCGTCGACAAAGAAGCCACTTTGCGCGTAGTTGACGGCCTCGAAGCCGCCCGCCCCATCTCCGCGCAGCAGCACGCCGACCATGGCGTCATACCATCCGCTGAGCGTCCCCCTCGTGTGCGCGTTCCCGACGAGCAGCGCGTCCAGGTGCCCATCCCCATTGTAATCGCCCGGCGCCATGCCATGTACGGGGGCAAACTGTGCCCGGAGCGGGAGCGGCCGGACGGCCAACGTGCTGTCCCCACGGTTTTCGAGATAGCTCGACGCAAAGTGTGTGGCCGCGGCCGTGTATGCGCCCTCCAACTCGCCATCCCGGAAGACGTCCTCGAAGGTCGCCTCGGCGTAGCTACTGAAGGAGGAGAACCGGTAGTCCATCCCTGGAATCTGCTTGACGAGCTGGTTTAGCGGAGCGACCGGGTATTCGGTGCCTTCGATGTAGCGCGTGATGACGGGATCCACGCTTCCGTTCTGGTCGAAGTCTTTCGCATACACGCGGACCGGCTCCGCGGAGCTGGCTTCGAACTTCGTGTTTTTGCCCAGATTGCCCGCGAGGTAATCGGTGTCCCCATCCCGGTCGAAGTCGCCACTGGCCAAACTATTCCACCATCCCACGGTGTGCTCCAACCCGGCCGCCGCCGTGACATCGACGAGCGTGCCGTCTCGATGTTCGAACAGGGTGAGCGGCATCCACGCGCCCGCGACTAACAGGTCGCGCTGCCCGTCCCGATCGTAGTCCGTCCAGAGCGCGTCCGTGACGAGCCCGACCTCGGCCAGTGCCGGGGCCACGTCTGCGGTCACATCCGTGAATTGCACACGCCCCGGCTCGGAGTCGTTGCGCAGCAGGTAGCTCCGGGGCGGAAGCGGGTAGCGACGCGGAATGTGATGCCCGCCGACGAACAGATCGAGATCGCCGTCCTCGTCGTAGTCCGCGGCAGTGACGACGGAGCCGCTGGTGGGCATCTGCGGAAGGGCGTCCTCGGCGCGGCGAAACGTGCCGGTGCCGTCGTTCAGATACAACCGGTCCTGATACGACGGGTCCTCGGGCGGCCCGGCGTTCCCGCCGCTTACAACGTACAGGTCGGGGTCGCCGTCGCCGTCGGCATCGAAGAAGAGCGGCGCCCGATCTTCATACCGGTTGGCCGCCATCGGCACGGTCCGTCGCTCGAACTGCCCGGACGGTGTTTGCAGGAAAAGCGTCCGCTCGCGCCGCCGGTCCGCGCCGACGAACACGTCGTCGAGCCCGTCGCCGTTGACATCGGCCACGGCCAGGCCTGGACCGCCTTTCGACAGTTTGTGAGGCAGCAGCGGTGTGTGCTCGAAGTCGGAGACGACATACTCGCTGTGTCTGTGCACCAGCCCACGTGGCTGCGCTTCCTCAACGAAGAGCGGCGGCTCGTCGGGCGCAGCGGATGAACCCAGGCCGTCGTCTTCAGACGGCCCGGACGCCGCGTGATGCAGCGTGATCGTCTGGTTCGCCTCTACGCCGGCAATCCGCTGGTAGCGCCCATCCGGCCAGACCACCTCCAGGGAGTCGACTTG
>JAAAPH010000084.1 GCA_009908415.1 Bacteroidota bacterium | reverse complement strand
CCGGAGGCTGGACTGCTCGCCCTGCGTAAGCTGCTGGGCGTGTACGCCAACCTCCGCCCCGTCACGGTGCCCGCTGCCCTGGCTGATGCCTCCCCGCTCCGCCCGGACCGCGTGGCCGACACGGACGTGCTCATCGTCCGCGAGTTGACGGGCGGCATCTACTTCGGTGAGCCCAACGGACGATCGGGCCACGACGCGCACAACACCATGCGCTACGCGACCGACGAGGTTGCACGCATTGCGCACGTCGCCTTCCAGCACGCCCAGCGCCGCGGGGGCCGCGTCACCTCGGTCGACAAAGCCAACGTACTGACGGTGTCGCAGCTCTGGCGCGATGTGGTCACTGACCTGCACCAGGCGGAATACCCCGACGTCGAGCTCAACCATCTGTACGTGGACAACGCCGCAATGCAACTCGTCCGCGACCCGACGCAGTTCGACGTGGTGCTCACCGGCAACCTCTTCGGCGACATCCTGTCCGACCTGGCCGCCACCTTCCCCGGATCGCTGGGCCTCTTGCCCTCAGCGAGCATCGGCGGCGACGTCGGGTTATTCGAACCGGTGCACGGCAGCGCGCCCGACATCGCCGGGCAGAACATCGCCAACCCCATCGCCGCCATCCTCAGCGGCGCCATGCTGCTCGACGCGTTGGGTGAGGCGCAGGCCGCCGCCGCCATCCGCGCCGGGGTGCGTGGCGCACTCGACGACGGCGCGCGCACGGCCGACCTGTGGACGGAGGGCCAGCAGCGCGTCTCAACGACGGAGATGGGCGAACGCATCACGGCGAAGGCGCTCGGCAGCCTGCAAACGGCTCCGGCTTCTGCATAGAAACGGTTCCAACGACACCATGAACGCTTTCAGAAGGCCTCATCCCTCGATGAACGGGCGCAACGCACTTCGACTTATCAAGCGCTCGGCGTGAGCGTTTTGTGCCCGCCGAGCGCGCCCTCTCCCCTTGCCCTGTTCTCCCGACCGTATTCCGACGCAGTCCCATGAGTGAACACGTAACCATCTTCGACACGACGCTCCGCGACGGCGAGCAAGCCCCGGGCGCCTCCATGACCGTAGAGGAAAAGGTGCAGATTGCCCACCAGCTTGCGAAGCTGGGCGTGGACGTGCTCGAAGCCGGCTTTCCGATTTCCTCACCGGCCCAGTTTGAGGCCGTGCAGCGCATCACCACCGAAGTGGACGGCCCGGTGACCTGCGCCCTCGCCCGCACGAAGGAAGATGACATTCGCGCCGCCGGCGAGGCGCTCGCCGCGGGCACCGACACGCGCATCCACACGTTCATCGCAACGAGCGACGTGCATATTAACGCCAAGTTTGGCGACGAGCGGTTTGGCACGTCGATGCGGGAGAAGCGCGAGGCGATCCTTCGCATGACGCAGGACGCCGTGGAGCAAGCCTGCACCTACACCGACAACGTCGAGTTCAGCGCGGAGGACGCCGGGCGCACCGATCGCGCCTTTCTGTGCGAGGTGGTGCTCGCCGCCGTTGAAGCCGGCGCCACGACGATCAACATCCCCGACACAACGGGCTACTGCATGCCGGACGAGTACGCAGCCATGATCGAAACCGTCCGCGGTGCCCTCTCCGACCCGGATGCCGTCGTCTTCTCCACGCACTGCCACGATGACCTCGGCCTCGCCGTCGCCAACTCGCTGGCCGGCGTGAAGGCCGGCGCCCGGCAGATCGAGTGCACCATCAACGGGATCGGTGAACGGGCCGGCAATGCGGCGCTCGAAGAGATTGTGATGGCGCTCCGCGTGCGCGGCGACCGGTACGGCATCGACACGGGCATCAATACGCCGCTGCTCACCGAGACGAGCAAGATAGTGTCGGCCTCGTCGGGCTTCCCGGTGCAGCCGAACAAAGCCATCGTGGGCCGCAACGCCTTCAGCCACGAAGCCGGCATCCACCAGCACGGCGTGCTGAAGGAGCGCACGACGTACGAAATCATGCGCGCCGAAGACGTCGGCCAGGACGAAGAGCAGATCCGGCTGGGCCGCCACTCCGGCCGCCACGGCCTCTTCCGGCGCCTCGAACAGCTCGGCTTCGACGTGCCCGATGACCAGCGCGACGTCATCTACGAGCAGTTCACGGACCTCGCGGATCGCAAGAAAGAGGTGTTCGACGAGGACCTGCGCCGTCTCATGGAAAGCAGCGCCACCGCGCCGCGCGAAGGGTCCGCGCTGTATTACGAGCTCGAGCATGTGGCCGTGTCGATCGATACAGATCGGAAGCCGGAGGCGACCATCCGGATCCGGCACACGCACGGCGGGGCGGTCCGCGAAGAGCAGGCCACGGGCGACGGCCCCGTCGACGCCATCTACCGCGCCATCGACCACGCCGTTCAGGAGGCGCACGCGCTCGTCGACTACACGATCCGCTCCATCTCCGAAGGCGCCGATGCACAGGGCGAGGTGAACGTCCGCATCCGCCACGGCGAGAACCAGTTTGCCGGCCAGGCGAGCGGCACGGACGTGCTGCGCGCCTCGGCCGAGGCGTACGTCAACGCGCTCAACCGCCTCGCGGCCTTCCGCTCCGACGACACGTCGGTGCAGTTCGTGATGGACGGCATCATGGGCATGTTCAATGGCGACGCCGAAGACACCGCCGAGGAGAAACCGGCCAAGTCGTGACGTCCCCCCTGCCATCCTCTGATTGTTTGTATCTCCGATAGCGACTCCCCCATGTCCACCGGCACCCTCTACGATAAGGTTTGGGACCTGCACACGGTCCGCACCCTGCCCACGGGCCAGACCCAACTGTTCGTCGGCCTCCACTTGATTCACGAGGTGACGAGCCCGCAGGCGTTTGGTATGCTGCGCGAGCGGGACCTGCAGGTCGCGTTCCCCGACCGCACGTACGCCACCGCCGACCACATCATTCCCACGGCCGAGCTGGCCCGCCCCTTTGGCGACCGCCAGGCCGAGACGATGATGCAGGCGCTCGAAACGAACACCCAATCGCACGACATCACGTTCTTCGACCCCGACTCCGGGGCACAGGGCATCGTGCACGTCGTGGGCCCCGAGCAGGGCCTCACGCAGCCCGGCATGACGATCGTCTGCGGCGACTCGCACACGTCGACGCACGGCGCGTTCGGCGCGATCGGCTTCGGGATCGGGACGAGCCAGATTCGCGACGTGCTCGCCACGCAGTGCATTGCGATGAACAAGCAGCAGGTGCGGCGCATCGAGGTGACGGGCGCGCTCGGCGAGGGCGTGTACGCGAAGGACATCATCCTGAAGATCATTGCGCAGCTCGGCGTCGAGGGCGGCATCGGCTACGTGTACGAGTACGGCGGCCCGGCCATCGAGGCGCTAGAAATGGACGGCCGCATGTCGATCTGCAACATGAGCATCGAGGGCGGCGCGCGGGCCGGCTACGTGAACCCGGATGCGACGACGTTCGACTATCTGAAGGGTCGCAAGTACGCGCCCTCCGGCGCCGCGTGGGACCGCGCCCTCGACTACTGGCGCTCCATCCGCTCCGACGCCGACGCGACGTACGACGACGTGGTGACGATCGACGGAAGCGCCATCGAGCCGATGGTGACGTGGGGCATCACGCCGGGCCAAGGCCTCGGCATCAGCGAACGCGTGCCGGCCCCCGACACGCTCCCGCCCAGCAAGCAAGCGGTCGCCCGGCAGGCGCTTGACCATATGGACCTGGAGCCGGGCCAGTCGATGCAGGGCGTACCCATCGACGTCGCCTTCCTGGGCTCGTGCACGAACGCCCGGATCTCCGACCTGCGCGAGGCGGCGCGGCTGCTCCAGCAGACGGAGGGCACCGTGGCCGACGGCGTGCGCGCGCTGGTCGTGCCGGGCTCGCAAGGCGTGAAGCAGCAGGCCGAAGACGAGGGGCTCGACGCCATCTTCCGCCGGGCCGGTTTCGAGTGGCGCGGCGCCGGCTGCTCGATGTGCCTCGGCATGAACGAGGATCAGCTGCAAGGCCGCGAGCTGTGCGCCTCGTCGTCAAACCGCAACTTCATCGGCCGCCAGGGCAGCAAGGACGGCCGCACCGTGCTGATGAGCCCGGCCATGGTGGTCGCCGCCGCGATCCATGGCACAATCACCGACGTGCGGACGCTGTTGTAAACCAGCGCGTCAAGCATTCCTCGCCGTAGGGACGTACGGCCATACGCCCGATCGAACAAACCCATTCGACCCATCCCATGCCCAACGATTCCGCCACTATCAAAACGGTATCCGGCCCCGGCGTGCCCGTGCGCGGGAACGACATCGATACGGACCGCATCATCCCGGCGCGCTTCATGAAGGAGGTGACGTTCGAGAACATGGGCGACTACGCCTTCTACGATGCGCGGCGCCACGACGACGGGTCGCGCAACGACCACCCGTTCAACCGCTTCCCCACGGCGCGCATCCTCGTGGTGAACCAGAACTTCGGCTGCGGCTCCTCGCGCGAGCACGCCCCGCAGGCGCTCATGCGCTGGGGCATCGACGGCCTCATCGGCGAGTCGTTCGCCGAGATCTTCATGGGCAACTGCCAGGCGCTCGGCATGCCCACTGCCACGGCCGATGCCGAAGTGGTGGCGTGGCTGATGGACCACGTCGAGGCGCACCCGGACGCCACGATCACACTCGATGTCGAGCAGGAGATCGCCACGGTGAGCGACCGCACGCTGCCTGTTACCATCAACGACTCCCAGCGCGAGGCGCTGCTGAACGGCATCTGGGATACGACGGCCCTCATGAAAAGCTATCTCGATGACGTGCAGCACACCGCCGAGCAGCTGCCGTATTTGAACGGGTTTGTAAAGCGTAATGCGTGAAACGCAATGGAGAGGGCCACCTTACGTTTTACGCCGTTACGTTTTATCCTGAGGATTTCCGCTCCCCTGCTCTTGATCCCGGCCTCATCGCCATGACCTTTGATTCCTGGAAGGCCACCGTTCCCGAAGCCATCACAGGAGACTCCTTGTGGAAGATGAAGGCGTACCGGTTGGCACTTTTTGCTTCCGACGTGTGCTGGCGTGACGTAAAGAAGATGGCCAAAAATCGCACGATGCGCTCACTGGCCGATCAGCTGTACCGCTCCATCGGATCAGTAAGCGCGAATCTGGCGGAAGGGTATTCTCGCGGGACGGGTCAGGACCGTGCGCGCGTCTACGAATACGCACTCGGATCTGCGCGCGAAAGCCGTGACTGGTACGACAAGGCGCGATTTGTACTTGGCAAAGACATCACAGACCACCGTCTCTCGCTGATGACCCACATTATCCGGCTGCTTCTGACGATGGTCCCGCAACAACGCGGTCAGTCGATTCGCGAACCAACGGAAACGTATACAGCAGACCGTCAGGACGCCAACTTAAATACGTTGCTCGCGCGCATCCCCTTTCCCAATTAGCACCTTTACGCACCACGTTTTACGCAATACGCGCCACTCGCACATTCCTTTCTTCCTGACGCCGAAGCCATGCCCACCGACTCATCTTCCAACGGCAAAGCCCCCAAGATCCAGAGCCAAGACGTTACCGAAGGGGCCGAGCGGGCTCCCGCCCGGTCCATGCTGCGTGCGATGGGGCTGAGCGATG
>JAAAPH010000024.1 GCA_009908415.1 Bacteroidota bacterium | reverse complement strand
GCGCAGGCGCAGTTGCAGATCGGTCACGACCGCGGAGGGGTCGAGATACAAGGGGCGACCGGCGGCAGTCTGGCTCTGGAAGAGGATTCTGCCGAGTGCCGACACCCCGACGTGCGGGCTTCCGTAAAGCACAATGTGGGCGCCGAGATCGAGATCGTAGGAAAACAGCGGCGCACCGGTGTCGTAGGTGTAGCGCTTCACGCCGAGCCACGAGTAGGTGGCGGGAAACGGTCCCTCCGGGTCACCGATGTCCGCGGGCGCGGCTTCGGCCCAGGGGTAGAGCGGAACCGGCGGCGGGGCGAGAACCTCGCCTGCGGCAGGCGTCGCGGGAAGAAAGAGTGCTGCGAGAAGCAGCGCCTGTAGCAGGCCGCCGGAACGTTGGCATCTACTCATCGGTCTCTCCTTGCGGGATCTAAGAAACGGCGCTATCATATTGATAGTCGTTCATATGTCGAATCATTCAAGTGATGGTGACTACGGCCACCATGAAGAGTCTACCCGCACGGTCGAGCTTCGTGAATCGCTCCCCGATGAGGAGCGCTGCGAGAGAATGGCCGCTTTCGCCTCCGCCTTTGCCGACGCGCACCGTATTCGCGTGCTGTCACTGCTTGCCCGCGGGCCCGTATGCGTCGGCGAGATTTCGGTGATCCTGCAACGCTCCCAGTCCGCGGTGTCCCATCAATTGAAGCTCCTGAAATCCCTCGGGCTCGTGCGCAGCACGCGCAAGGGCAAACACATCTACTACTCGATCGTCATCGAGCACGAGCGGGAGATTCTTTCGACCCTCGAAGAGGCCACGCAGCTCACCGGCGAAACGCCGTGACAATAGAAAATCGCAGAACGGAGGACTCACATGAAAGCCACTTCACGTCACGTAACAGGATGCTATCAGTCGATCGTCGACAACGGTCGTCACCACGGGCTCGTGCTCGACCTTCCAGAGGCGAAATCCGGGGATGATCTCGGCGCCACGGCCCTCGAGCTGGCCGGCATGGCCCTCGCAGGCTGCATCTCCACCATCTGGGCGGTCGTCGCCACGAACTCCGGCGTGTCCTACCGCAAGATCATCGTCGAGGTCGACCTCGAAAAAGGGGACAAGGACCCCACATTTACCGGCGGCAGCGGCGTTGTGAAGGTGGACAGTGACGAAAGCGAAGACAAGCTTCAGCGCACCCTCGACAAGACCATCAAAGCCTGCCCTGTGGGCAAGATCTTTGAGCAGGCCGGGATCGAAACCCCGATGAAACTCGAGAAGACGAATCTGCTCGGCGATTAGCGAGCCGGCGGGCACGCGGGCACGGCCGGCCGCGCTGCCGTGGTGGCAGCCCGCGCGCTGAACCGGTATAGTGAACGCAGTTCGATATGGGGCCACATGCTGCGTTCGCCGAGACATTCTGGCCGCTCTTCACCGCCGCCGGTAGCGTCGTAGTTGCTCTCGGCGCGTCCGCTCATGTGGTGCTCTACAAGCGCGACTCCCGTGCAGCGGTCGCCTGGGTGGGATTGATCTGGCTCGTGCCTTTCCTCGGCAGCGTGTTGTACGTGCTGCTGGGGATCAACCGGGTCCGACGACGCGTGTCCGGACGGCGGGGGCATGAAAGCGCCCATGTCGGCTCCCTGCAGCCGTTCTACTGCGGTGACGAGCGGGTCGCGTCGCTTCTTCCGGAAGGGCGTGAATATCTCATCGAAATGGTGCGGCTCGGGCGGTCAATCACGGGGCTCAATCTCTTGAAGGGCAACACGATCGAGACTCTCATCGACGGCGACGAGGCCTACCCGGCAATGCTCGAGGCCATCGACGGTGCCGAGCGCTCGGTGAGCCTGAACGTTTACATCTTCGACAACGACGCGGTCGGCCGCCGGTTTCTCGAGGCGCTCAGTCGGGCGGTTGGCCGCGGTGTGGAGGTGCGCGTTCTCATCGATGCGGTGGGCTCCCGCTACTCCATGCCGCCGATCACCCGCGAGCTGGTCGCCCGCGGTGTGCGCACGGCCCGCTTCATGTCCGGCGTGCTGACCTGGCGTACGCCCTACCTCAACCTCCGGAATCATCGCAAAGTATGTGTGATCGATGGAGTAACGGCGTTCACCGGCGGTATGAACATCCGCGCCGGTCACCTGCTTGCCGAGCGGCCCGCGCACCCTACGAGAGACATACACTTTCGCGTCACCGGCCCGTTGGTGCACCAGCTCCAGGCGACCTTCGTCGAGGACTGGCTCTTCACCACCGACGAGCTGCTCTCGGGCGAGCTCTGGTTTCCCCCTCCGCGCTCCGGCCCCGGCTCGGTATGCGCTCGGGTCGTGCCGGACGGTCCGGATCACCACATGGACCGAATGAGCATGGCCTTTCAGGGAGCCCTGGCTGTGGCACGCCATTCGGTTCGCATCGTCACCCCCTATTTCCTTCCCGAACGCGCTCTCATCGCGGCGCTCAATACCTGCGCCTTGCGGGGTGTGACCGTGGACATCGTCCTGCCGCGCCTCAGTAACCTGCGCATGGTCTCCTGGGCGGCAATGGCGCAGATGTGGCAGATCCTCGAATGGGGGTGCAGAGTCTGGCTTACCCCGCCGCCCTTCGATCACAGCAAGCTCATGGTCGTAGACGGAACGCTGAGTCTCGTCGGTTCCTCCAACTGGGACCCGCGAAGCCTGCGCCTGAACTTCGAGCTCGGCGTGGAGTGCTATGACGCTGACCTCGCACAGCGACTCGATGCCGTCATCGCTGAGCGCATGGCCCGGGCCGAGCGACTCACCCGAGAGGATGTCGACGGGCGCCCGCTTGCCGTGAAGCTGCGCGACGGGGTAGTGCGCCTGGCGGCGCCATACCTGTAAATCCCCTGCTCCCGAGGCACCCCCATCCACGCACTTTTTTTCGCTTGACGCCGGCCACAAGCGGGTCAATAGTAGAGATAGAAATAACGATAAAAAGCTATCCGTTGATCCGCGGGCATGCCCGTGACACGAGGATGCCCGCGAGTACCGCAATCTCGAGGAGGGCAATATGAGTGTGCGTATGCGTGTGGGTCGGCTTTCGGTCGTCGCGATCGCGGTCCTGGTCGCCCTGGGACTCCTGTTCGGTTGCGCGGGGATCCCGGAATCGTCGGGAGATACAGACTCGAGCTCCCAGTCTCAGGAAGACAAGCCTCAGACCGTCGACACCTCGTTTCCCGAGGCAAACAAGAGCGCTTCCGGAGCCCGGAACATCTCGCCTGCTCCGGATCCGAGTGAATCCCCATGGCCCTTCGAGCCCTTCGACGTCGAGCACGTGAGAAAGCTCGGACACCTCGGCCACTATGAGGGTGGATGCGCCTACGGCGCCTTCAACGCGCTTATCCAGCCTCTTCAGGAGAAGGTCGGCTACCCCTACAACCAGATTCCCACCTTCATGCTTGATTTCGGCAAGGGCGGCGTGCTGGGATCGGGGGGTACCTGTGGTACCATTCTCGGTTCCATGGCGGCCATCAACCTCATAGCCGGTGCCGACTACTTTCCCATCGCCATGGATCTCATGGAGTACTACGAGACGACGCCCTTTCCCACCGACATTTCCAACGAGTACGCGGTCAATCGCGAGTTCCTCGTGGACGAGTATCGGACCGACGAGGCACTCCCGCAGAGCGTCGCGGGCTCGGTCTCCTGTGATGAATCCGATTCGAACTGGCTCGAGGAGGCCGGGTATGAACCGGGCGGACCCGAGAGCAAGGAACGCTGCGCGCGCCTGACAGGCGACATCGCCGCAAAGGCGGCGGAGCTCCTCAACACCTGGGCAGCCTCCCGCCCGGCGACAGCCGACGCAGGCGGTGCGAGCGGCGGGCGTTTCGGCGGCATCTTCACGAGCGCCGAGTACACCGAGGTTGCAGAGGACGTCTATCGGGCCAATCAGGCCTGCCAGGTGCTGGGCTACGTTGCAGTCGGACGTGGCTCGGGATACGAAGACGGGCTCGTCGTTGCCGTCGGTATGGAACCGGATGGAAGGATTGCGGGTGTCCGCGTGCTCGAGCACAATGAAACCGAGGGCATCGGAAGCAAAGTGACCGAAGATGCGTACCTGAGCCAGTACGAAGGGCTTACCCCCGGAGAGCTTGCGCCGGCGGAAGAGGGTGGCCCGGTCGATGCAGTTTCGGGCGCCACCGTCAGCTCGAAAGCGGTCGCCGAAATCGTGCGCGCGCAGGCGCAACGACTCGAGCAGCACGCGGAGTAACGAGCGCGCGTCGAAAGAACTAATCGGAGCCCGGACGCCGTCCGCCGGCGGTCCGGGCTTCATGCAATTACCCCCGGCTCCCGAGACCCTGCAATCGAGATCTGAAAGGCGACCGAAACCACTCGACATTAAATGCAGCTGCAACTATATTCAACCTCATGCATGAGTTGCCGAACGGTGCAACCGCCGCGACACCGGCGTCCGCGGTCGCGATATCGGCTTCATCGCCGCGCGCCGCCGCAGCGAACGCGCCGCCGCTCGACGTTCGGACCCTGTTCCGCGCGAAAAACCCCCGCCTTGCACGACGCATCCCTCCATACGTCATGCGAGTGCTCGAGCTCATCATCCACCAGCGGGAGTTGCGCCGGTTCGTGGGAAGAACCAGGCACTGTTCCGGATGCGAGTTCGTCGATGCGGCGCTCTCCGAGCTGAGGATCGAGATCGAGTACGAAGGCATCGACCGACTGCCTGCCTCGGCGAATATAGTGATCTGCGCGAACCATCCGACCGGCGGCATCGACGGGCTGGTGCTGATGCAGCTCCTGTGCCGGCGGTATGGAGGACTCAGGCTTCCGGCCAATGATTTGTTGCTGTCTCTGCCCGGCCTGGCTGACATGGTGACCCCGGTTGATAAGTACGGGTCGAACGCCCGCCGGGTTTCCGCGTTCGAAGACATGTACCGTGCGGCGGCACCCGTCCTGGTGTTCCCTGCAGCTCTCACCGCACGATTCCGTGGCGGATTGCTGCGTGAGTACCCATGGAACAAGGCGTTCATCAAACACGCCCGGCGAACGGGACGCGTGGTGGTCCCCGTGCATGTGTCGGGTCGCAATTCCCGGCGGTTCTATGCGATCTGGCGGCTTCGCCGTGCCCTCGGCATCAGGATGAACCTGGAGATGCTCCTCCTCGTGGACGAGCTGGCGCGGCGTCGGGGGGAGCGCGTGCGGGTCACCATCGGCACGCCGGTCGAGCTCGGCGAGGCACGCGGGCCGCAGCACGATCAGGCGCTGGCCGAGCGGCTTCGCCGTCGGGTCGAGCGAGGTCGAGTGTGAGGAGGTACAGGCGATGACGGAGAACACGCTGATACCGATTGCCGAGGCAGCTTCGGCGGAGGTACTTGCCGGTGAGCTGGCGCCGGCGATGAAGCTGCGAAGCTACAAAGGTCTGGAGGTCTACGTGACGACGGCCGCCGAGTCTCCAACGGTTATGGAGGAGATCGGTCGGATCCGCGAGCGCGAGTACCGCGCTGTGGGGGCCGGCCGGGGGCTCTCGCGGGATATCGACCACTACGATACCGATGCCCCATGCTACAAGCAGCTCGTCGCCTGGGATCCCGAGGCCGGCGAAATCGTTGCCATGTACCGGTTTCTCTTCGGCGAAGAGGCCCTC
>JAAAPH010000059.1 GCA_009908415.1 Bacteroidota bacterium | reverse complement strand
CTCCTCAAGCGGCGTCTCTTCGCTTTCGGCCTCCTCGACGAGCGACGAGATCTCGCCCAGTTCGGTGTCCATCCCGCTGGCGACGACGACGCCCTCCCCCGTGCCGCGCGTGATGGACGTGCCCTTGAAGACCATGCTCGACCGCTCGGCCAGCGGTGCCTCCTCCGGCACCGGGTCGGTCGATTTATCGACGGGCACCGACTCGCCCGTGAGTGCCGACTCGTCGGCCTGCAGCTTGGACGTGTCGAGCAGCCGCAGGTCGGCGGTGACGATGTCGCCTTCCTCCAGCAGCACGATGTCGCCGGGAACGAGCTTTTCGGCAGAGATGCGCTGGATCACCCCGTCGCGCCGCACGACGGCGGGGACATCGGCCAACTCGCGCAGCGCCTCCATGGAGCGCACGGCCCGCCACTCCATGAAAAAGCCAATGGCCGAGTTCAGCACGAGCACCACGCCGATGGCTACGGCTTCGGGAATGTCGCCGAAGAAGAGCGACACCGCAGCGGCCGCAAAGAGCAAAAGGACCACCAGGCTTTTCACCTGATCGACGAGAATTGCGCCGATGCTTCGGGTTTCCGTTTCCCGGAGGGTGTTGGCGCCAAATTGCTGCCGCCGGCGTTCGACTTCCTCGGATGAGAGGCCGTCCGGGCCCACCTGAAGGGTATTGCGCACGGCATCGCTGTCCGTCTGCCACGGCGTCTCGGGCCGGTGTGGGGGCGAGACGTCGGAGGACGGAGAAGGGGCAACGTTGGTAGACGGCATGGCATAGCGGCCTCATGGGAAAGTGCGGTGCTGCTTCGACGATACCGCACGAAAGAGGGTATTTCAACCGCCCGGCGGATGGACGGTGCACCTCGTTGCCCGGCGTACCATCAACGACGCAGGCCGTGCCCGGGGTCTTCAAGCCCAATCACACAATAAGGACGGCCGCTGCGGGCACACTTGGCCCCATCTTATCTTATTATGGAGACTCCTCAATTCGAAGACGGCCCTGATCTATGGATGTATCTACGAGTGATCTCCTTTATCGATTCGGTGTCGCGCTGGTTATTGGGCTTCTCATCGGGTTGCAGCGCGAGTACGCGTTTTGGCGGCGGAAGCATCGGCCCGATGATGAGCTCTTCGCCGGCGCGCGGACATTTCCCCTGATTGCGCTGCTCGGGAGTGCCGGCGCATTTGCTGCCGAGGCATTGGGGTCGAGCATGGGGTTTATAGGCGCCTTGCTGGTGCTGGGCGGGCTGCTTGTGGTGGCCCACTACCGGCGAAGCGCCGAAGCCGACACGGGACTGACGACCGAGGTGGCGGCGGTACTCACGCTATTCATGGGGGCCTTGTGCTTCTGGGACCGCCTCGAACTCGCAGCGGCCCTCGGCGTCACGGTGGCCGTTCTGCTGGCCCTAAAAGTGCAGACGCATGCCCTCGCGCGGACGATCGACCGCGAAGACGTGTACGCCACGCTGAAGTTCGCCGTGATCACTGCGGTCGTGCTGCCGCTCCTGCCGGAGGAGGGGTATGGGCCGCCGCCCTTCAACGTCCTCGTTCCGTACAACGTCTGGCTGATGGTCGTCCTGATCTCAGGGATCAGCTTCTTTGGCTATGTGCTGATTAAGGTCGTGGGGCCGCGGCGTGGCGTGGGCCTAACAGGCATCCTGGGCGGCATCGCATCGAGCACGGCTGTCACGCTCAGCTTTGCGCAGCGCAGTCACGACGCGAAGCCGTTGGCGCGGCCCTTTGCCTTGGCCATCGTCTTGGCCTGGACTATTATGTTTGTGCGCGTCCTGGTGGAGGTGGCGGTGTTAAACCGGGCGCTGCTGATGGCCGTGTGGAAGCCCATTGGGGCCGCCCTCCTGGTGGGGGCCGGCTACTGCCTGTATTTGTACTGGTCGGAAGACCTCGAGAAGCAGGATGAGCCCGATGCCTTCAAGAACCCGTTTGAACTTGGGCCGGCCCTCACGTTTGGCGCGCTGTATGCGGTCATCCTGGTGGGCGCTTCCGCCGCCGAGAGCTACTTCGGCACCGCAGGCGTGTACGTGTCCAGCTTTGCGTCGGGGCTGGCCGACGTGGACGCCATTACGCTGTCCATGGCGGAGTTGAGCCGCAACGGAAGCGTAGGCGTTCCCGTTGCGGCACGGGCCGTGGTCCTCGCGGCCGTGGCCAACACGCTCGTGAAGGGCGGCATCGTGCTGGCTACGGGCGCACACGCTCTGCGGCCGCACATCCTGCCGGGGATGCTACTGATGATGGGGACTGCCCTTACGGTGGTCTTCCTCCTCTGAGGGCCGGCCGGGGCATCGTCGAAGGGGAAACCGACCGCATCCTCGGTGCTCTCCGGGGGCCACCGAGCCCTTTCGTCTGGAGGAGAACACTGGGTCGAGGAGGGCTGCTGCGCATCAGGCGTTGGAACGGCGGCCCGCGACGGGCCGTGTGGGCATACGTGTTCGCCCCACTACCGCGCGCAAGTCTCCCCTACACGCTTTGGGACCAAAACCATTGGCAGAAGTGGTTTCTATTTTCTAGGATCAAAGCGCTGAGACGGCATTGATTGGTATCCGATATCCGTTCCTGCAGTTTGCCCGTAGTGCCATGGCCCCCGATGCGCATCGTGAAGCCCGTGCTGAGGCCCAGCGCCTCATCCGCCAGCTCGTTGAGTTGCTAGACGAGGGCGAGCATCTGGGCGCCCCGGCTCGCACGGATCACCGGATCGTCATCCCCATCGAGCCGTCGCCGTCCGCTGAGGCCCCCGACGCCGCGGTGCGCGCGCTACTGGCCGCGTGGCTCGATCATCCGCCGCCTGCTCCATAACTTGAAGCCCTGGTCATGACCGAATGGATGCAGACCAACGCTATGCTGGCTGAGGATCCCTGGCAAGTGTCCGAACACCATTTTCCACGGGAGGGCACCGAGGACGAACAGCTCCTGTTTCTGTTGAACTACGCCATCTTGGCGCCTTCGGGGCACAATACGCAACCCTGGCTCTTTCGCATTCAGGACGATGGCATCGAAGTATACGCCGACCGTCGCCGTGCGCTTGCCGTGGTGGACCCCGGAGATCGTGAACTGGTGATGAGTTGCGGAACGGCGCTCTTTCACCTGCGCGTGGCCATGCGCCACTTTGGCTTTCAGCCGGTGATTACCCTGCTTCCCAGTGCCGATCACCGCGACCTCATGGCGCGTATCCGGCTGGGGGCGTCCTACGAGCCGACGCTCAACGACCATCGCCTTTTCATGGCCATCAAGAAGCGGCGTACGAACCGAAAGCCCTTCCGGGATCGCCCGGTGCCCTCGCCCGAACTCGATCAGCTGGTGCAGGTGGCGCGCGAAGAAGGCGCGACGCTCCACGTGCTTCGCAGCCGGTCCGCCAAGGAGAAGTTGGCCGCCCTCATTGCCGAGGGCGACCGGCGCCAGGCCGGCAACCCCAGCTTTCGGCGTGAGCTGGCCGCGTGGCTGCACAGCAACCGTTCGAGCAGCCGGGATGGGCTGCCCGGCAAGGTGCTCGGCTTCAATGACCTTGCCTCCTTGGCGGGTCCGTTCATCGTGCGCACCTTCGACTGGGGGGAAGGACAGGCCGCCCACGATCAGCAGCTTGCCGAGGGATCGCCGGTTTTGCTCGTGTTCACCACCGAGGAGGACCATCAGGCGGCGTGGCTGCGCACCGGCCAGGCCCTCGATCGCGTCCTGCTTCAGGCCCGCGCTTACGACTTGCACGCGTCGTACTTGAATCAGCCCGTTGAGGTCTCTGCGCTGCGTCCTCGGCTGGCCGAGCTGTTGAATACGGATGAGCATCCGCAGCTGGTACTCCGCATCGGGTATAGCGAGCAGGTGGACCCCACGCCGCGCCGTCCGGTGCAGGAGGTGCTCATCGACGAGCCGCCCCCCACATGAGAACGCGTACCTTTCGTCCCATCAAACCCGACCCAAAAGAATATGGACACGACCACCATCACCAAAGAAGACCTTATCGAGGCGCTCAACGAGGACTTGGCCCACGAGTATCAGGCCGTGCTGATGTACACCTCGTACGCGGCCATGGCCAGCGGCATTCACCGCCCGATCCTGAAGACGTTTTTCGAAGATGAAATCCCTGAAGAGCTGGCGCATGCGCAGTTTCTGGCCGACAAAATCACAGCGCTCGGAGGAACGCCCACTACCGACCCCGCGCCCCTGACGCTGGCAGACGACACGGACTCCATGCTGCGCCAGGTGATGGCGGCCGAGTCGGAAACGATTGAGCGCTACGTGAAGCACCGCCGCGCGGCCGAGTCGTACGGCGACTTTGGGCTGGCTGCTGAGCTCGACGATATCATCCGCGACGAGACGCAGCACAAGGAGGAGACCGAGAAGCTGCTGCGCACGCTCGACACGTGAAAGGCAGCCGACGGCGGCCTGCACACTCACTTCCACTTACGCTGAATCCAGCACGACCATGCTTTCTATTCAACGAATCCTCGTCCCCACTGACCTCTCCGGGTGCGCCGATGAAGCGCTCCGTCACGCCGCGTTCCTCGCGGACTGGCACGACGCGGAGCTTCACCTGCTCAACGTGGCGGCCCGCCACATGCACGCCTACGACGCCATGAAGGAGGGCTTCCCCCTCAATGACGCGGCGCTGGCGTCGTTGCTTCGGCCGGATAACGGGGCCGAGCAGCACCTGCCCGCGCTCGACGACCTGACCATCGAGCAACACCAGATCGAACACGCCTCGCCGGCCGTCGCCATCCGCGACTATGCCGATGAGCATGATTTCGACCTCGTGGTGATGGGCACCCACGGCCGGCGCGGCACCAACCGGTTGCTGATGGGCAGCGTCGCTGAAGACGTGGTGCGGACCGTCCATTGTCCCACGCTTACCGTCCGTGAGGAGGCGGCCGTGCCGGCCGGACAGGCCGTGCGGCGCATCCTGGTGCCCATCGACTTCTCCACCTCATCCCGCCTGGCGCTCGACCACGCGAAGGAACTAGCCATGACCTACGGCGCAGAGATTCATCTCCTGCACGTCGTGGAAGAGATTGCGATGCCCGCCGCGTACGGGATGGAGCCGATCAGCTTCGCCGTGCCGGACATTATCCAGAGCAGTGAAAAGGCCCTCGCCGAGATGGCCGAACAGGACATCGGCTACGAGCACGTCCAGGTGAAATCGGTCGCGGGGTATCCGGCCACCAGCATCCTCGACTACATCGATGAGAACGAGGTGGACCTGGTGACCATTGCGACCCATGGCCGTACGGGTCTCGACCGGCTGCTGCTCGGGAGCGTGGCGGAGAAGGTGGTGCGGCGTGCGGCCTGTCCGGTGTTTACGGTCAAAACGTACGGCAAGGCCCTCGTTGCGTCGGAGTACACCCAACCATCCCGCTCAGAAGCGTGACCCGTTCTATGCTTGATATCGACCGCATTCTCGTCCCCATCGATTTCTCGGAGCACGCCGAGGCGGCGCTCGCGCATGCCGTGGAGCTGGCGCGCACCCACGACGCCCAGCTGATGCTCCTGCACGTCATCGAAGACCCCACGTTTCCGTCCTTCTACGGGGCCGGGGCGGCCATGCTGTACGACGATCTGCCCAACCTGAAGAGCCGCGCAGAAGACGCCCTGACCGAATGG
>JAAAPH010000090.1 GCA_009908415.1 Bacteroidota bacterium | reverse complement strand
GCCGAGCGGATGGCGATATGACCGTCGGTTCCCGCGTACAGAATGTTCTGCATGGGCGCATCCCACAACCGGAGCCCGTCCTCAAACTCGCTCAGGGTCGTCGCGCGGTTCATGTGCCACAGCGCCGCCATGTTGCGATTGGACCGGTGTGCCACCCAGCGCAGCGCCACGGCCCCGCCGTCGCTGGCCGCGCGGTCGAACCGTACCGGACCGTGGTGCGCGTAGTACAGCGTATCGATAACGGGAGGGGCGCCCTTCACGCGGATGGTATCTGGGACGCGCTCCAGCGGTCGCCAGTCGCCTTCATAGCGGTACCGCGTCCGCGTCGTATCGACCTCCAGCGCGAGGTGATCGATCTGATCAGCCCCGGTGTTCGTGAATGCCCATCCGACGTGATCATTGTACGCTTCCACCAGCATCGGGGCACCGGGGATCGTCACGCCATAGCTGTTCATCGTGGGCGTGACGAGATGCGCCTCATACCAGATGGCCGGCAGGTTGAGTCCCAAATGCATGTCGCCGGCCAAAATAGGCGCCCCCGTGGTCGAGCGCGTGCCGTCCACGGCCCAGTTATTAGACCCCTTCCCAGGGCGATAGCCTTCCAGGGCCGTGCCGCGGAGCGCCTCACGTTGTGCGTGGTGCGCCGTGAGGACGGAGAAGGCGGCCTCCATGGGCGGCGTGATCGCGTCCGGGGCGGGCCGTTCGGCCCTGGCTGTCAGTTGCTGCTCTGGGGGGATGATGGGCACGTACCGCGAGGCATAGCGCGGGTACAGCCGTTCAAAGTCCTCGGCCGCGAGGCGCTCCTTCAGCATGGTATACCGAGGATCATCCGATCCGTATGTCAGATCGTACGTCATGTACTGTTGGACGCGCAGCACCTGCAGCGGCGAGTACCGATCGGGCGTGTACCCCAACAGTCGAAACTCAAGAGGCAACTCGGCCGGCGAGAGCCGATCCAGGTAGGCATTCACGCCCGCTGTATACCACTGGAGAAGGTCCCACTCCAGGCCCCGTTCTTGACGGATACGTTCGAGATTCTTGCGCGCGCCCCAATCCATCCCCGTTTGGCGGAGAAACCGGTCGCGGGAAACGGCGGCCGGGCCGAACGCCTCGGCCAGCCGCCCCGAGGCGGCACGAGGAATAAAATCCATCTGGAAGAGCCGGTCCTGCGCCGTAACGTACCCGAGCGCGATGATGGCATCCCGGTCACGCTCCGCGAAGATGTGCGGCACGCCCCGCGCATCACGAAGGACATTTACCGTGTCCGATAAAGGGGCGATCGAAAGCGGCTCGGCCGGGGATGGGACCGCCGTATGACGTGCGGTGCGGTACAACCCATCAGCAGGGTCTAGGAGCGTTCCGACCGCCGGCACAGGCCCGATGCCGGCGCGGAGCACGTACAGCAACGTGGCGGAAAGAGCCAAGACCACGAAAAGGATCGATAACGGGCGCCACTGCATCAGCCACTACCGCGGTAGAATCAGGAATTGAGCGTCTCAGGAGTCGGCGTCGAGGCATCCGGGACGGGGGCTTCGGCGTCCGTGGCTGCCGCCCCGTCCCCGTCGGCCTGGATTTTGCGCATCAGTTCGTCCGTCACATTGGCGTAGTCTCGGGCCCCCCGCGCCTGTGGATCGTGGTCGAAAAGCGTCGTACCGTCCTCGTACGACTCGGCCAGCGAGGTGCTGGTGCGAATAATGGTGTCGAGGACGTGGCCCTCATACTTTTTCCGCATGTACTGCCGATAAGACTGGTGGATGCCCTTGCGCCCATCCACCTGAGTAAACAGGAAATGCGTGCGCTGGAGGCGCGGATTGAGGCGCTTGCGGATCAACTTGATGGTCTGAAACGTCTGCTCTGCCCCCACGACGCCTTGGTACTCGGGAAGCACCGGAATGAGCGCGTGCCGACTCGCGACAAGGGCATTGAGGCTAAACACGGTGACCGCGGCGGCGGTATCGAAAAGCACCACGTCGTACTCACGACCCAGCAGTCCGCTCTCGATCGACTCCTTGACCCACAGGACGTCCGTCGGTTTGTTGAGACTACGCATCCGCTTCGTGAGCAGGCTTGACGACGGGATCAAGTCGAAACCGCTCATCCCAAAAATCTGAACCTCGCCCGGTTCACGGTCGTGCTCGAAGAGCGCGAGGGCTGTGTCTTCACGGGCTGCTTCGGGAATACCCAGCATACGGGACAAAAACCCCTGCGGATCGAGATCAATAACAAGGGTTTGATGGCCGCTGAGCCCGAGGGCGGCCGCAATGTGTGCGACCGATGTCGTTTTACCGGTACCACCTTTGTGATTACAGACTGCCAGGGGGAGCATGTGACGTATTGCATGTATTTTCTTCGGGGCTCTTCAAAGTAGGCGGATCCGCACCGTGAGTCAAATGGTCGGCCCACCGCGCGCCCGCAGCCCGAAGGTCTTGTTCGACACTCCATTTTTCATCGCCCCCTGCCCCCGTGTCCCTGCCGATCTACCGATCGCCTCGTCCCCGCGCCTCGCAGGCTCCCCGCCCTACGGTGCCCTTTCCGACGCCGCCCTGGGCCCTGCTGCCTCTGAGCGGCGTAGCGCTGGGCGCGAGTTTCCCGCCGTCCCCGCTCGCCCCGCTCGCATGGGTCGCGCTCGTGCCGGTGCTGCTCCGCTGGGCGACGGTTGCTACTGCGGGCCGCATGCTCGCCGAGGCCTACGCGAGCCTCGGCCTAGCCGGTGCCATCGCGTTTCACTGGGTGCTGCTGCACGAAATGCCGCGTGCCGCCGTGGCTTCCCTCGGCGGGCTGATGCTCTATCCCTTCCTGCTCGCGCTGCCGTTCGCGGCCTCGATTCCCTTTCGCAATCGCTGGGGAGTCGAACTGGGATTCGGCGTGCTTGTGGCTTTTTCTCTCGCTGTCGAGTGGGGCATCAGCCACGGCCCGCTGGCTTTTCCGTGGATGCTGATCGGCCACACGCAGGCTACGCTCGACCCCTTCCGCCAGTTGGCCGACCTGACGGGGCCCTCGCTCCTTTCTGGCTGGGTTTGGACGCTCAACGGATGCGCCCTCGGCACCCTGCTGGCCGGCTCCTGGCTCCGTCGCGGCGCAGCCGTGGTGATGGCCGCCCTGCTGGTCGGCGGCGCGGCCCAGTACGGCCTCCAACGCATGGGCAACCCCGCTTCGGTGGATGGCAGCACGAACGCCCTGCTGGTCCAGCCCGCGATTCCTCCGCTGCAATGGGCTGATACCGCCGACCGGACCCGCGTCGATGCACTGCTGCGTCAGACCGAAGCTGCCCTGGACACGGTCTCCGCACCCGTGGCCCTGGTCGTTTGGCCCGAAACGGCCCTGCCGGCGTTGCCCGACGCCGCGGCCCAGCGCGCGCTGTACGATCAACTGCAACAGTGGACCGCCTCCCACGACGTTGCGCTGCTGAGCGGAGCCGTCGAACCGGACACCGTGTTGAGCCACGGCGCTCGCACGTACCACAACGCCGCCCTGCTCATCCGCGCCGACACGGTGCAGCGCTACCGTAAAAACTACCTGGTCCCCTTCGCGGAGCACGTGCCCTTTTCCGAGTACCTTCCTGCCCTGCAGGCCCTCGGCGTTCCAGCCGGCGGGGTAGCCGGCTACACACGCAGCCGACTGCAACCGACGCTGACCGCTCCGGACTTCCAGCTGGGCGCGCTGATCTGCTTCGAAAGCACCTTTGCGCACCACCTTCGCTCGTACGTCGACCCGCAGAGCACGAGCCGGCCGGTCGACTTTTTGGTCACCGTGGCCCAGGTGGGATGGTGGGGCCCCTCCCCCGGGTACCAACAGCACCTCGCCTTCAGCCAACTGCGGGCGATCGCCGTCCGTCGCGCGATGGCGTTCGTGGCAGAAACGGGCCGCACCGCGCTGATCGACCCTCGCGGCCGGCTGAGCGCGACCGCGGAATGGATGGACCCGACCGTCCGACGCGCCTCTATCCCCCACGCGACCACGCTGAGTCCGTACGTGCGCTTTGGCGATTGGCTCAGCATGCTTGCCCTGCTCACGACCTCCGTTGTGAGCGCGGTTGGCATCTATTGGTATGTCCGACGCAAAAGCTTCTGAACCGTTACGACCCATCTTGTTGTCATCGTTCACCTCACATTCTACATGAGCCGCATGCACATCGACCTTCCCTTCATCCTTGCCTCGCAGTCGCCGCGCCGACGACGCCTCCTGGAGCGCCTCGGGCTGGAGTTCACGGTGCGTGTGAGCCCGGCTGAGGAGGTGATTCCGCCCGACGCCGATCCGGCCTCCCTCGTGGACACCCTCGCCCGCGAGAAGGCGGCCCCCGTGGCGAACGCCCATCCCGATGCTCTCGTCCTCGCAGCGGATACCGTGGTCGCCCTCGACGGTGTCATTCTGGGCAAACCGGCGTCCCGGACCGAGGCGGCCACCATGCTGCAGCGGCTGAGCGGTACGACGCATACCGTGTATACCGGCATCGCACTCGTTCACCGACGCACCGATCGGACCGTGACGGCGGTCGAAGCAACCGAGGTGACGTTTGGCGTCCTCGACGCGGAGGAAATCGCCGCGTATGTGGCCACCGGCTCGCCGATGGACAAAGCCGGCAGCTACGGCATCCAAGACGATCTGGGAGCCCTGTTCGTTGAACGCATCACGGGCGACTACTACAACGTGGTCGGCCTCCCCCTGCGCCGGCTGTATCGGCTCTTACGTGCCCAGTTCCCGGAGGCATTTTCGTTTTAATCACTTGCAATAACGGACCCAACTAGGCCTCCTTCAAACCCATCGCATCGAATCCATCGTCCAAGCTGCGCGATCAAATTCGACCCTCACGCATACCACTTTCTCCTGGGCTTCCCCTAGTCGACGTGCGGTCCCATTCCAGAGCATTCAGGCCCCCCATGCCTTCTCCTTCCATCGACACCCTCCGCCTGTTGCTGATCCAGGCGCGTAACACCGACGAGATGGAGCACCAGGAACAGGAATGCTTCCTCGAACGCTGCCGCGTGCGCCGCGAACAGTTTCGTCTGGTGAACGTCGCGAAATCTCCGCTCGACAACGCGGCGCTCGACGGCGTCGACGCCGTCCTCATTGGCGGGGCGGGCGAGTATTCAGCCCTGGACGATACGCCCTGGATGCCGGACCTGCTGGACCTCGTCCGTCAAGCGGCCGCGCGCCGCCTCCCAACGTTTGGGTCCTGCTGGGGGCATCAGATCATCGCCCGGGCATTCGGCGGGACGCTGGTGTACGATCCGGGACGGGCCGAACTGGGCTGTGGGAGCGTGCATCTGACGGACGCCGGACGTCGGGATCTGCTCCTGCGGGATTTCTCGGCCTCGTTCAAGGTCAACATGGGGCACCACGACCGCGTCGACGAGCTGCCTCCGAATGCGATTGAGCTGGCTTACAATGAATCGCAGCGCAATCAGGCCTTTCGCCTCCAGGACGCGCCGGTCTACGGCACGCAGTTTCACAGCGAGCTGGATGCCGCACGCGAGCGGGAGCGCCTCGTGGCGTACCGCGAGTACTACATCCGGGAGCTGCCGACCGAAGAAGACTTCCAGCGCGTCGTGAACAATCTTGCAGAAACGACGGAGGTCGACTCGCTCCTCCACGACTTCTTGGTC
>JAAAPH010000355.1 GCA_009908415.1 Bacteroidota bacterium | reverse complement strand
GCCCGCGTTGGGGTAGCGGACGTACTCGACGGGGCGGCCGAGCACCTTCAGGCTCTTGTACAGCGCCTCGCTCTGGATGACGCCGGTGCGCAGGTCTTCGTCGGCATGCAGGATGAGGAGCGGCGTCGTGATCTGATCGACGTACGTGATGGGCGAATTGCGGAGGAGCGCCTCGCGTGGCGGGAGCGCGTCCGTCGTGTCGGCAATCGTCGTGTCGTTGCCGACGGTGTCCATCTGCGTCCACAGGCTGTCGGATACGTGCATGGGCGGCGGCACATCGCCCTCCCACGGGTAGCCGCCGAAGTGGTCGGGGACGAGGCGCCACGCGCGCCCCTCGCCGAAGAAGACGGGCAGATCGTACACGCCGCGCTGGGCGACGGCCGCCTGGAAGCGGTGATCTTGGCTCACCATCCACGCCGTCAGGTAGCCCGCGTACGAGCCGCCGGTGAGCACCTGGCGCGTCGAGTCGGCCCACGGGAGGTCGGCCGCGTACTCGGCGGCGGCCAGCACGTCACCGGCCGGACCCGTGCCCCAGTCCTGGAAGTTGGCGGCCTTGAAGTCGCGCCCGTAGCCGCCGGAGCCGCGCGGGTTGCTGTACACGATGCCGTAGCCGCGTGCGGCGAACAGCTGAAACTCGTGCCACATCGTGGCCTCGCCGGGGCCCCACATGGCGGAGGGGCCGCCGTGCATCTCCACGAGCAGCGGGTACGACGCCGTGTCCGAGCGCGTCGTGGGCGGCATCACCCAGCCCTGGATGGCCATCGTGTCGCGCGTCACGGTGAATGTCGTCGGCCGGCTGATCTGCTTGTTCGCCAGCCATGAGGCGTTGTGCGACGAGAGGCGCCGCTCGCTCGTGAAGCCGGCGGTGTTCGCATACAGCTCGTACGGATTCGTGATCTCGGTGAGGACGTAGTACGCCGAGGCCGTGG
Organism: Bacteroidota bacterium; assembly: GCA_009908415.1. Classification (GTDB taxonomy): domain Bacteria; phylum Bacteroidota; class Rhodothermia; order Rhodothermales; family Salinibacteraceae; genus JAAAPH01. The sequence continues at coordinate 4,683 of JAAAPH010000355.1, read as the reverse complement.
TCACGTCGAAGCTGCGCACGCCCTGGTCGGTGGCCGTGAGCTGCTCGGCAGGGCGCGGGCGCATCATCGTGGAGTCGACGGCGTACGTCTCGCCCGAGAGGCGCGCGTCGTCGGCGTCCGGCGCCGGGGCGGCGGCCGAGTCGGCGGCGAAGGGCGCCATCCGGTAGAGCGGGACACCGCCCTCGGAGGCCGCCGTGAAGTAGAGGTACCAGCCGTCGGACGACCACGTCGGGCTGTTCACGGAGCGGTCGAAGCCCGTCGTGATGAGCTCGGGCGCCGAGCGGCCGTCGAGCGGGAAGAGGCCGACCTCGGTCTGCGCGTAGTCGTCGCGCCGGTCGCGGGCCAGGAAGGCGATCGTCGTGCCGTCGGGCGTCACGCGCGGGGCGTACAGGTCGTAGTGCTGGAGGCGGAGCAGGCGCTGCATAGAGGTGGAGTCTGCGTCGGCCAGGTAGAGGTCGCTGCCCTCCACGCGATCCGGGTGCTCGTTCGGGTGCTCCACGCCGGTGACGATCACCTGATTGCCATTCGGCAGCCACGTGCCGCCGCCCCAGCTGTAAAAGCCGTCCGTGATGCGGTGCGGCTCGCCCTCGGCGCCGTCGTCATTCACGTCGAGCACGAACCAGTGGCGGAATCGGAGGTCGCTGTTGAGGACGCGTTCCCCCTGCACGTCGAGCCGGTTGAAGACGCGCGGGTTGTTCTGGCGGCGCTGCGCGTCGAGCCACTTGCGCACCTGCACGAGCGAGCCGTCGGGGTCAGCAGACGTGGGCGGTACGTCCGATGCCGGCACGGTGATGGTGTCCGGAAACGCCGCGAGCGAATCGGACAGCAGGGCGATACGCGCAGACGGCGCCGTGAAATCAAGGGTGTCGAGTGGGGCGCGCGTCAAGGAGTCACGCAGGACGAGCATCGTGTCGGGTGGGACGGTGACGACGGTGTCCGACGGCGCCCGGCCGGGCCGCTCGTCCGACCACTGCGGACCGCGTCCCAGCATCGGGCGCAGCTCCGGCTCCGGAATCGAGGCGCTGAAGAGCAACTGCTCGCCGTCGGGTGCCCAGGCGGGCCGCGACACGCCGTGTGCGAAGTCGGTCAGCTGATACGGCTCGCCGCCCGTGAGCGAGAGGACGAAGACCTGCGGCGTGCCGTCCACCGTGCGCACGAAGCCGATGCGATCACTCTGCGGATGCCACGCGAGTTGCGAGACGCTGCGCGGCCCGCGCGTCATCTGGCGCGGCGGCCGGCTGCCGTCGGCGGGCACGACCCACAGGTGCGTCCGATACGCGTAGGGGCGGTCCTCGTCCGGCGTCTCCACGATTTGCTTCACCGTGTACGCGATGTACCGCCCGTCGGGGGAGACGGTGACGTCGCCGAGCTGGCGAATCTGGAGCAGGTCGGTGGCCACGATGGGCTCGGTGCGTTGCCCGTAAGCGGGCGCGACCGCGAGGGCAATCAGGAGGGCAGTAAGGAGGACGCGAGGAACACGCATGATGGGAAGCATCAAGCCGAAAACTGCGAGTGGGGGTGAATTGAGTACCTAAACAACGCAGAAAACGGGCCGGGTGCAACCGGGATGGGGACGCGCTCGTCAAATCCACGAAATCCTCAGTAGCCGGCCCATAGGGGGCGGAAGCGTGCGCCCGCAAGAAGCGGCTGGGCACGCGGTCGGAACCTGTCGGAGGATGGTCGGCTTCCTACCCTGAAGATGCCACTCGAATTGTGCTCGTTGAGAATGACATGGACGACGGGGTCGGTTCGGCTTGTCACGCCGAAGAATCATTGCACGAGCGCCTTCCGAAGGAGGACATTCTCCTCGAAACGGTGGAGCTGCTCAAGGGGTTTGCCGACGCAACGCGCCTGAAGATCTTGTGCCTGCTTCGCGGGAACGAGGTGTGCGTGCACGAGATGGTCGACGCGCTCGACGTGAGCCAGTCGGCCGTCAGCCACCAACTGCGCACGCTGCGCAACGCCCGCCTGGTACAGTCTCGCCGGGAGGGGCGGCACGTGTACTACCGGCTGGCCGACGCGCATGTCGAGGAGATGCTGGCGAACGCGCTCTCCCACGGCGAAGAGGCCGCCTGAACGAAACGACCCAGGAGCCGAAACCTGCTTTTGACACAAACATATGAGCGTATGCTCATTTATTCATAGATAGAGCAGTGATGTAGGACTTGATCGACCGAAGCGCAGGCGGGGGTCCTCTCGGGGTCCCGTGCGATGGCGCGGCGGCCCCTATGAACGCACCAAGCCGATACGCGCTCCCTCTTCCGATCGACGAAACCGACCGCATGAGCGACACGCACTCCCACGACGATACCCCGGAGCCTGCCCCGGAGCACAGCCCCTCCGGCGCCGGCCCCCATGGCGGCCACCGCCACGGCCGAGACGCCTCGACGACGCGGCTCGTCCTGGCCGTCGTTTTCAACTTCCTGATCACAGTGGCGGAGTTCGTGGCGGGGTTCGTGGCCGGCAGCCTCGCGCTCCTGGCCGATGCCGCCCACAACCTAAACGACACGGCGTCGATGGGCATTGCCCTGGCCGCGCGCAAGATCTCGACGCGCGCCGCCGACCGGCGCCGCACCTTCGGCTACGAGCGGGCCGAACTGATCGGGGCGTTTATCAACCTCACCACGCTCGTGCTCATCGCGCTCTACCTGCTCGTGGAGGCCGTCCGGCGCTTCTTCGAGCCGCAATCGATCGACGGCACCCTGATGCTCATCGTCGGGGCCATCACGCTGGGGGCCAACGTGGCGACGGCGTTCGTCCTCTACAAGCCCTCGAAGGGCAGCCTCAACATCCGGAGTGCGTTCGTGCACATCGTTGCCGACGCGCTCGGCTCGGTGGCTGTCATCGTCGGCGGGTGGGTCATCATGCAGTACAACTGGACGGTGGTCGACCCGATATTAACCATCGCCATCGCCGTCTACATCCTCGTGCAGAGCTACGGACTGCTCCGCGAGACGATCTCGATTCTGATGGAAAGCGCGCCGAAGGATTTTCCGCTGGCGGAGATGATCCGGTCCATCGAGCGGGTCGAACACGTTCAGGACGTGCATCACGTCCACGTGTGGCGGCTGAGCGAACACGAGACGGCCCTGGAGGCGCACGTGGTTGTGGAAGGCATCAGCGAGTTGCGCGCGCTCGATGCGCTCAAGGCGGACATCAAGCAGCACCTCCGCGACGCGTTTGGCATCGGCCACGCGACCCTGGAGGTCGAGCACGAGGCCTGCACGGATCCCCCGACGCGCACCGATTCCGCACCCTCGGCCGTCCACGCGCATGAGGGCGCCCCGTCGGGCAGCGGGGTTGGTCAAAGGGGGCGCCGCTAGCGCGGCTGGCATAGGGAAGGGCGCGCGTTCTGGGCAGGCGCCTCCGCCTCACATCGTCGACAGGCCGATGTAGAAAATATTGGCGTCAAAGCCGGGGTTGATCTCGCCGCGGAAGCCGTTCGAGAGGTGGTGAAACCGGTAGCCGACGGTCAGCACGCGGTGGGCGCCCCACACCCACCGCACGCCGACGCTTACGTCGAAGGTGTAGTTAAGCTTGCGGCCGCGCCCGTCGGGGATGGGGGACGGAAAGTACATCAGCCCGCCGCTGCCGCCAAAGAACGGCTGCACCCGGCGGTCGATGCGATAGATGAACTGCAGGCCCGCCGGCGCGACGCCCATCCCGTAAATGGGCGACGCCCCCGGGGCAACCGACTGGCCGTCCGGGACGGGCAAGGACGGATACGTGAGGACCGCCGCCGGGATGAGGTCCGCCGTGTACCGGGCGGCGATGTGGTCCTCCGTGGCCAGGATGCGTCCGAACTGCAGGCCGACGAGCCCGAAGCGGGCCCCCTTCATTTTGGCGATGAGCGTCGACGACTGCAGCGAGCCGCCGACCCACACGCCGACGCCATCGAGGTGGGGGCGGAGCTGAAGCGTTCGGGCATCCGCCGTGGCGTGCCGGGCCGAGTCCGCGACCGGGCCATGCGCTGCCGTGTCCGGCGGCGGCGCGAGGAGCAGGCTGGTTGTTACCGCGAGAAGCGCGACGAGCATGAGCAGAGGCGGTCCAGTCGGGCAGGTGCAGGGATGCGTGGCCGGCACCGCGCAGACGATACGCGCGGGCCGCGTCGCCGGCACGATGGGGCCGAAAGAGCGACAAGAATCTTGCCGCGGGCCTGCGTGTAGGGTATCGGTAGTCCACCGACGCATCTCAACGTATTGGCTCACCTCGTACAACGCAAGCAGCTACGCACGTTATCTCATGGAGCAACCGACGGCGACGAAACTCTTCTACAACGAATACGGCGAGGGGCATCCGCTCATCATATTGCACGGCTTGCTCGGGGCCAGCGGCAACTGGCACACGCTCAGCCGTACCGTCTTCAGCGATTACTTCCGCGTCCTGGCCGTCGACCAGCGTAACCACGGCCGCTCGTTCCACAGCGACCGGCACGATTATCCGGCGATGGCCGAGGACGTGTGGCATCTCCTCGATGATCTCCAGATCGAATCGACCCATCTGCTCGGCCATTCGATGGGGGGAAAGACGGCCATGTACGCTGCGCTGGCCTTTCCCGATCGGATCGACAAGCTGGTCGTCGTGGATATGGCGCCGAAGGCCTATCCGCCGCGCCACGCGCCCATCATCGAGGCGCTGCAGGGCCTCGACCCGTCCGACTACGACAGCCGGGGTGCCATCGAC
>JAAAPH010000120.1 GCA_009908415.1 Bacteroidota bacterium | reverse complement strand
GCCCGGCACGCCCATCGAGCAATCAGACGCCGCGCTGGCCCGCCTGCAGCAATCCGCCCGCGGCGTCGACGCCATCGCGACGAGCTTTGCCGTGTCGGGCACCGGCAACCGGATGGACGCCAACCCCGACGAGGGCGGCGAAAACTACGGCGAGGTGCACGTGCGCCTCGCCTCCGATGCCGGCGAGATGGGCGAGGCGGAGGCGATGAGCACGCTCCGCCGCACGCTCGACCGCATCCCCGGCGCGCAGTACAAATTCGGTCGTCCGACGCTCTTCACGTTCGAGACACCGATCGAGGTGGAGATCAGCGGCTACGACCTCGACAAGCTAAAATCGACCTCGCAGTCCATCGCGGATCGGCTCCGCGAGATGGACCGGTTCGCCGACGTGAAGTCGACCATGGAGATCGGCCATCCCGAAATCCAGATTCTGTTCGACCGCGAGCGGGCCGCCAGCCTCGGCCTCGCCGTGCACGACATCGCCGACCGGGTGGTGACGCAGGTGCGCGGCGACGTGGCCACCCGCTACTCGTGGCGCGATCGCAAGATCGACGTGCTGGTGCGCGCCCAGGAGCAGGACCGTGCTTCCGTGGAGGACCTCAAGAAGCTGATCGTCAACGCCGAGAGCGACCGGCCCGTGACGCTCGACGCCGTGGCCGACGTGCGCACCGCCATCGGGCCGAGCGAGATCCGCCGGTCCGGGCAGCAGCGCGTGGCCCTCGTCACGGCCAACCTGCGCTACGGCGACCTCGGCACGGCGACCGGTGTGATCAACCAGGTGATCGACGAGACGACGATTCCGGTGGGCCTGGGCGCAGAGCTCGCCGGGCAGAGCGAGGAGATGTCGGACAGCTTCCGGTCGCTCCTCTTTGCACTGCTGCTGGCCGTCTTCCTCGTCTATCTCGTGATGGCCTCGCAGTTCGAGTCGCTGCTGCACCCGTTCGTCATCTTCTTCTCGATCCCGCTGGCCGGCATCGGCGCGGTGTGGGCGCTGTGGATGACCGGCTCAACGATCAGCGTGGTCGTCTTCATCGGGCTCATCCTGCTCGCCGGCATCGTGGTGAACAACGCCATCGTGCTCGTCGACCTGATCAACCAGCTGCGCGCGGAGGGCCAGTCCAAGCTGGATGCCATCGTAGAGGGCGGCCGCCTGCGCCTGCGCCCGATCCTGATGACGACGCTCACGACGACGCTCGGCCTGCTGCCGCTCGCGATCGGCTTCGGCGAGGGTGCCGAGATCCGCGCGCCGATGGCCATCACCGTGATCGGCGGCCTCATCGTGTCGACCGGGCTGACGCTCGTCGTCATCCCCGTGATGTACGCGGTGCTGGATCGGCGCTCCGACGCGGCGGCCGCTGCGTGATCCACTTGGATGTACGGACGCACGGCCGTGCGTCCCCTACGTCACCTGATGATCCTCGACCCATGACCCTCACCCAAACCGCGATGCGGCGGCCCGTCACCACGCTGATGGTGTTCGTCTGCATGCTGCTTATCGGCGGACTGTCGATGCGACTCATCCCGCTGGAGCTCTTCCCCGAGTTCGACGTGCCGGTGGTGTTCGTGCAGGTGCCCTACCCCGGCTCGACGCCCGAAGAGGTGGAGCGCCAGATCACGCGGCCGGCCGAGGAGGCGCTGGCGACGATCAGCGATGTGAAGCGGATGCGGTCGACCTCGCGCGAAAATCAGGCCGAGGTGCAGCTGGAGTTCAACTGGGGCGTCGATACGGATATCAAGGCCATCGAGGCGCGCGAGAAGCTCGATGCCGTCCGCGACCAGTTGCCGGCCGACATCGAGCGGATCTTCGTCGGCCAGTTCTCCACGTCCGACATGCCCATCCTCCAGCTGCGCGTCTCGTCGGAGCGGGACCTGTCGAGCGCATACGAACTGCTGGATCGCAAGCTGAAACGCCGCATCGAGCGCATCGACGGCGTCTCGAAGGTCGACCTCTACGGCGTGCAGCCGCGTGAGGTGCGCATCGAACTGGAAGCCGACCGGGTGGCGGCGCACCGCGTCGACCTCGTGCGCCTGCAAGAACAACTCCGCGGCGCCAACTTCTCCACCACGGCGGGCCGCATCACCGATGGCGGGCGCCGCTACATCGTCCGCCCCGTCGGCGAGCTGACGACGATCGACCAGATCAGCAATCTCGTCATCAACGAGCGCGGGCTGCGGGTGCGCGACATCGCGACCGTGACGTACGACGAGCCCGAGCGCGACCACGGCCGCCACCTCAACGGCACGTACGCCGTCGGCCTCAACATCTCGAAAGAAGCGGGCTCCAACACGGTGGACGTCACGAAAAAGGTGCAGGCCGCGCTCGACGGGTTGGAGGGCGACCCGGAGATGCGCGGCATCAACCTGTACATGATGAGCAACAGCGCCGAGGGCATCACCTCGTCGCTGCGCGATCTGCTGGAGGCGGGCCTGCTCGGCGCCGTGCTCGCCCTCGTCGTGCTCTACTTCTTCCTCCGCCGCTGGTCCACGACGCTCATCGTGGCGCTCGCCGTGCCCATTTCGATCGTGGTCACGGTCGGCGCGCTCTATTTCCTCGGGCTCACGCTCAACATCATGAGCATGATGGGCCTGATGCTGGCCGTCGGCATGCTCGTGGACAACGCCGTCGTAGTGACGGAGAACATCCACCGGCATCAGCACCTGGCGGCGTCTGAGACGGGGAATCGAGGAGCCGAGGAATCGAAGAACGAAACCCCTCGTCTCCTCGTCTCGTCGTCTCCTCGATTCTCGCCGGGCACCGGCGCAGACACCCGCCGCGCCGCCACCCTTCAGGGCGTGAAGGAAGTCGCCCTCGCCGTGACGGCGGGCACGATCACGACGGGCATCGTCTTCCTGCCGATGATCATCAGTCAGGCCGATCAGGTGACGCTCTTCCTGAAGCATGTTTCCGTGGCCATCTGTGTGGCGCTCGCCGTCTCGCTGCTCATCTCGCTGACGGTGGTACCGCTCCTCTCGGCCCGCATCAAGCCACCCGCGCCGACGACCCAGCGCACGCTCGTCGACAAGGCCGCGGCGCTGTACACGCGGCAGCTCGACTGGATGCTGCGCCACCGCAAAACCTCGGCGGCCCTCATCCTCGGCATCCTGCTGAGCGTGGCGATCCCGGCGATGCTGGTGGAGCAGGACTTCTTCCCGAACGACAACACCGAGCGCGAAATCCCGCTCTACTTCCACCTGAATGACACGTACACGCTGGAGCGCGTCGAGGAAACAGTGGACAAGGTCGAAGCCTACCTGTTCGCCCACAAGGAGGACCTCGACATCGAATCGGTCTATTCCTACTTCACCCCGGATCACGCGCAATCGACGATTTTGCTCACCGACGACGGCGAGAAGTCGGTCGAGGAGCTCAAGGAAACAATCCGCGAAGGGCTGCCCAAGATTGCGCTCGGCACCCCCTCGTTCACGTGGGAGAGCGGCGGCGGACGCGAGTCGATCCGCGTGACGCTGAGCGGGAAGTCGAGCGAGCAGCTGGCCGAACTGGCGAAGGAAGTCGCGTTTCGGCTGAGCCGGGTCGACGGGCTGACGGACATCCGCTCCGAGGCGCGGGCCGGCGACCGCGAGGTGCGCGTCGTGGTCGACCGCGACCGGGCGCGGCAATACGGCTTTTCGACGCAGCAGGTGGCCTCCACCGTCTCGGCGGCCATGCGCGGGCAGAACCTGCGCCGCTTCCGCACCGACGATGGCGAGGTCGAGATGCGGCTCATGTTCCAGGATACGGACCGCCAGACAATGGACCAGCTCCGCGCGCTGCCGATCCGCCGCACGCGTGCCAACGGCTCCGGCCAGATCAGCCTCGCCGCACTGGCCGACTTCGAGGTGCGCCGCGGCCCCCGCGCCATCCAGCGCGAAAACCGGGCGACGATGATTGGCGTGACGGCCACGCTCGAAGATGAGCTGACGTCCACCGAGGCGCGCGAGCGGATCGACGCGTCGCTCGAGGGGATGGTGCTGCCCACCGGCTACACCTGGGGCTGGGGCCAGCGTATCCAGCAAGCCGAGGAGTCGCAAGCCATCATGCTGACGAACCTGCTGCTGGCGCTCGCGCTCATCTACCTCGTGATGGCGGCGCTCTTCGAGTCGCTCATGCATCCGTTCGGCATCTGGACCTCGATTCTCTTCGCCGTCGTGGGCGTGTTCTGGTTCTTCCTGATGACGGGCACGACGTTCTCTATCATGGCGTGGATCGGCATCCTCGTGCTGATCGGAGTCGTAGTGAACAACAGCATCGTGCTCGTCGACCACATCAACTGGCTGCGGCGCGAGGAAGATGTGCCGCGCCACGAGGCCATCGTGCGGGCGGGTCGCGAGCGCTTCCGCCCCATCCTGATGACGGCCGCCACGACGATCCTCGGCCTCATCCCGCTCTGCATCGGCACGACGCAGATCGGCGGCGACGGGCCGGCGTACTACCCGATGGCGCGGGCCATCGTGGGCGGCCTCGCCTTCTCCACGTTCATCACGCTTGTCATCCTGCCGGTCATCTATCTGATGCTGGACGACCTGCGGCGGTGGAGCCGCCACGTGGCGCACGTTGCTACGCAGTAAGCCCCCACGTCAACCAACGACGTTAAATCCTTCGATGACGTCCAACCGGTGCCCATGCCCGCACGGGTGGGCGCCGGATTCTTCGTATTGCGCGTGTGCTCCGCAACCTAGTGGCGTCTTTCGTATACTACTCCCGCCTGCGGACGGCACGCTCCCCCCACCGGTCCGAGCCCATCGCTATCGATCCGACAAACCGGTTCGTACAGACACAGCATGCTGCGTCTCAACGTCCATCAACCAATTCCCGCTATGAACTCGCCGCATCGCTTTTCATTCTTCGCCTTCCTCGCGTCATTCGCCCTGCTCGTTGCCACGCTGGCCCCCTCCTCCGCCACGGCGCAACAGCGGAGCGACCAGTTTCCGCGCGTCAGTCCGAACGCGGCGGTGAGCCAGACGATTGGCGTCACCGACGTGCGGATCACGTACGGCCGTCCCAGCGTCCGCGGCCGCACGATCTTTGGTGGCCTGGTTCCATACGATGAGGTGTGGCGCACCGGCGCGAACGAACCCACTACCATCACCTTCGGGCATAACGTGCAGGTGCAGGGCCAGCCGCTGATGGCCGGAACGTACGCCGTACTCACCATACCGCGCCCCGACCAGTGGACCGTGATTTTCAGCCGCAATGAAAACCAGAGCGCCTTCAACTACGACGGCAGCACGGACGCGCTTCGCGTCGAGGTGACGCCGGAGGAGGCCGCTCAGTCCCATGAAATGATGACGTTTGTCTTCGAGAGCGTCACCAACACGGAAGGCCACGCCGTGTTGTACTGGGCCGATGCGCGCGTGCCCATTCCCATCACGGTCAACACCCCGTCCGTGCTCCGTGCGGCTGGCAACGATGCCGCGCGCACCTCGGCCAACTGGCAGGGCCCGTTCCAGTATGCCACCTACGCCTTGCAGAACGAGGTCATGATGGACGAGGCACTGACGTGGATCAACCAGTCGATTGCGATGACCGAGACGTACGCCAACCTCGCCGTGAAGGCCCGGCTGCTGGGTGCGATGGGCGACTACAATGACGCCGTGACGTTCGGCGAGCGGGCGATCGCCGAG
>JAAAPH010000372.1 GCA_009908415.1 Bacteroidota bacterium | reverse complement strand
CGGGGCGAAGGTGACGATGCGCGCGCTGGGAGCAGACGGAGCCGCGTCGAGCGGAGCGCCGTCGGGCGTGCCGGAGCAGACGAAGGAGATGGTAGCGGGAGGGCAGTACCTGTCGGACAGCGTGGCGGAGGTGACGTTTGCGGTGGGAGCGGCGGACAGCGTGGCGATTGAGGTGGCGTGGCCGGGAGGGGCGCGGAGCCGGGTTGAGGGCGGGGTGAACCGGGTGTACGAGATGGCCGCGCCCGGCGTCGCAGGGTCCGATGAGGAAACCGTCGCATCTCGTGCCAGGCCGTAATGCCCAGGTGCGGTCATGCCCAAAGCCGAGGGATAAGGGACGCAACATATGCTGAGGCGGATCCCCTGAGCTGCTTCCAACCTGCAACCTGGAAACCGTTCCACCTGAAACTATGGCGGCAGCTGACCGGCCCTCACTGATCTGCATTCGCTGGCTTCCTCCTTCTTCGGACGGTGGTTTTCCTTTGCTCATGTATCGTTGCGTTTCGCTCATCCTCAGTGGCCTTGTGGCCGCCGTCGTCATGATTATTGGCGGGTGCGGCCCGGCTGCAACGTCGGATGAGACCCCCCGGGCCGAAAGCACGAAGCAAATGGCGCAACGGCTGGAGCAGATCGCGCAGCGCACCGAATCCAACCCGCGCCAACAGATGTACGCCAACGCCGCGCGGGTGGGATGGCTACGCAGTATGCGCCCGCCGCCGCAGCCGCAAGCGCAGATGCAATATCGCGTGACGCTCGCGCAAGAGCTGCTCCGTGCCGGGCAGAATGAGCGCGCCATCGAGGCGTTCGAGGGCATCCTGAAGATGCTGGACCGGTATCCCGACGCGCCCACCTCGTACCGGCTCGCTGTGAAGGACTACCTGGCCATCAGCTACATGCGCCTCGGCGAGATGCAGAACTGTGTGACCGATCACAACGCGCAGCGCTGCCTCTTTCCCATCGAAGGCCGGGGCGTCTACACGCAGCAGCGCGCCCCACGGGAGGCCATCACGCTGTACACCGACATTCTGGAGACCGATCCGGACGACCTGAACGCGCGGTGGCTGCTCAACGTCGCCCACATGACGATCGGGACCTATCCCGACAGTATCCCGTCGCGCTGGCGCATTCCGCCCGAGGCGCTGGCGTCGGAGCATCCGGTGAACCGCTTTCGGGACGTGGCCGGGCCGCTCGGCGTGGACGTGATGGGGCTCTCCGGCGGGTCGGTCGTGGACGACCTGAACGGCGATGGGCACCTCGATATCATGGCGTCCTCGTGGGGCCTGCGCGATCAAGTCCGCTACTTCGAAAACACCGGCGACGGCCGATTCGTCGATCGCACCGAGGCCGCCGGACTCATCGGAGTCGTGGGCGGCTTGAACATGGTGCACGCCGACTACAACAACGATGGCCACGTCGACGTGCTCATCCTGCGCGGCGCATGGCGGCCCGAGGGGCATCCCAACTCGCTGCTCCGCAACGATGGCGACGGCACCTTCACCGACGTTACGGAGGCCGCGGGGGTGCTAGAGGCTCATCCTACCCAAACCGCCGCCTGGGCCGACTACAACAACGACGGACACCTCGACCTTTTCATCGGCAACGAGTCGTCCACGGAGGAGGCGCCGATCCCATGGATTCCGCCGAATGCGGGCACCCATCCCGGGGAGCTCTATCGCAACAACGGCGACGGCACCTTCACCGACGTGGCCGCCGACGTGGGGCTCGACGTTGTCGGGTACGTCAAGGGCGTTACGTGGGGCGACATCGACAACGACGGGCGGATGGACCTCTACGTCTCCGTCTACGATGCGCCCAACCGCCTCTACCGCAACGAGGGCGCCGATGCCGAGGGGCGGTGGCGGTTCGCTGAGATCGGCGCGGCCGCCGGCGTGCAGGCTCCGATGGAAAGCTTTCCTACATGGTTCTGGGACTACAATAACGACGGCTGGATCGACCTCTTCGTCTCCGGCTGGCGCGCCTCCGCCGGCGACGTGGCCGCCGAGTACCTGGGGCAGCCCGCCGATGCCGAACTGCCGCGCCTTTACCGCAACGACGGTGACGGCACCTTCACCGACGTGACCGCGCCGGCGCACCTCGACCGCGTGCTCTACAGCATGGGTTCCAACTTCGGCGATCTCGATAACGATGGCTGGCTCGATTTCTACGTCGGCACCGGCGATCCGGATTTCCGGTCGCTCATCCCGAGCCGCATGTTTCGGAACGCCGGCGGGACGCGCTTCCAGGAAGTAACCGCCGCCGGCGGCTTTGGGCACCTCCAGAAGGGCCACGCCATCTCGTTTGCGGACCTCGATCACGACGGCGATCAGGACATCCATGCCGTGATGGGCGGCGCATTTCAAGGGGACGTCTTTCACAATGTGCTCTTCGAAAACCCGGGGCACGACAACCACTGGATCACGCTCCGGCTGGAGGGCACGCGCTCGAACCGCAGTGCAATTGGGGCGCGGCTTCGGTTGACTGTTGCCCGCGGTGATACCACCCGCACGATTCATCGCACCGTATCGACCGGCGGGAGCTTCGGTGCCTCCAGCCTGCAGCAGGAAGTCGGATTGGGGCAAGCCGACGCGCTCCGATCGATCGCCATTACGTGGCCGAGCGGCACGGAGCAGCGGTTTACGGACGTGGCCATGAATCAGATCATCCGCGTGCGCGAAGGCGCCGACGCCGTCCGTCCGGTGGAGACGAAAGCCTTTGCGCTGGCCCCCGAGGCTGCCGATCCATCTCAGGTGACGCCACCGGGCCGATGAGGGCGCGTCCGGGACGGTGACGTATTCCGCCATCGGACTCCGGCGGGAAAAGGCGAACGCAACCTGCATTCGGCCGTTAAAATTAAATGGATGGGTGCCAGTTTGTCCCTGGCAGTCCACCGCAGCAAGTCTTCGGCACGAGCGGATATGGACGATGCGTAACTCCGTCTTTTTCTCCTACGTCTGGTTGGTCGCCATCGGCCTGCTCGTGCTGGGGAGAACCCCGATCGCCGCGCAGGATATCGCGGAGTCGCGCGTAGACAGCACGCAGGGAGCGACCCCCCTCGTTTTTGCTGACGGCGTTGCCGCCATGCAGGACGGCGACGAGCGGCAAGCTGAGCAACTGCTCCAGCGGGTAATGAGCGAGGATCCCAACTATCTCGACGAGAACGAGGGGTCCGCCGCGTACTGGTTGGGCAAGGCCTACGCCGCCAACGGCAAGATGGACCGCGCCATCCAGACGTGGCGGTTGGGCCTCATCGCGCTGAATGAAGACGATCGGTTTGAGGTTCGGCTGGCCAACGCGTACATCCGGCACGTCTTCCGCCATGCGTCGGAGTCGAACTACCGCTTGGCGACCGACGCGTACGTGCGCATGCTACGCGAGTTGGACGATCCGCTCGATGCCAAAGAGGCGGCAGTGCTGTCGCGGTACCTGGCGAACCTCATGCCCCTCCTGCCCGATGCGGTGAAGCGGAGCGCTGGGGCGACTGTGGAGCGCATCAAGAATCAGGACCTGAGCCGCGTCAAGGGCGACCCGATCGTCACGTGGTGGCGTAGCGAGGATCCCATGCCGGCCACGCTCGAAAACGAGCGGGTGATCGAGCATCTGGAACGCGTAGCCTACGCCCAGGAGCACTTTGCCCAGGCCGAGCGCCTGACCGGATTCGACGAGCGGGGCGACATCTACCTGCGCTACGGGGCCCCGAAGCACCGGGAGGTCGTCAGGTTCAACGAGTCCCGGCTCACCGATGAAATCTTCCGGCCGGGATTGAGCATCAACCTGTCTGACTTCCCGAGGAACGAATTCTGGTCGTACGGCGACATCGACCGGTCCGGCTACTACCTGTTCGTCGAAGGCGACGAAGGGTACCGAATAGGGCAGTTTGACGACCTGCTGCCGCGCCAACTCCGCTCGGGATTCTCGTCGACTTCCGAACGTGGGCGCCGCCGGGCCTACCTCTCGCTCTCGGCCATGCGCGCCATGTATCGGCGGTTGTCGCCCTACCATCCGGACCTTGCTGTGCGCCACGATGAGATTGCGAACTACCTGGCGCAAGTGACCGATGTTGGGGTCGCGTCGCGCAACGAGGTCGATCCCAGCGAGGCTGTCGACGCACAAATTTCACGGGGCGCCACGTTTGCCGAGCGCACCGTGCGGGAGAACCGCAATCGCGACGAGGTAGCCGCTCGCATCCGGCAAAAGAACATGCCGCAGCAGTCCACCCGCGTGCTTCGCGAGGAGCCCGCGCTGGACATCGCAGCCCGCACGGCCCGCTTCCTCGAAGACGACGGCACCACCCGCACCGAGGTTTACTGGTGTCCGACCCCGGACGCCATGCGGTTGAGCGATGACCAGCAGGACGAACTGGAAGATCAGGGGCACGACCGGTTCGATCAATACATCGTGCGCTTCACGGCGGCGCAAAAGAACGCCGCGTACCAGAGCCGGGTCCTCAACCGGAAGCACTACCGGATTGGCGACATCCATCAGGCCGGGGGACGCACGATTCCCACGCAAACCCTGCAGGTGCGGGGCGACACGGCGCTGCATCACCTCGCCCTGCAGTGGGATCAGTACCTCGTCGCCCGCGACGAGCAGGGCGAGGCGCAACTCGGGCCGCGCGTTAAGGTGGCCACCATGCGGCGGGATTCGGTGCGCGCGCTGATCAATGACGACCGGGTGCTGGAGATGAGCGATCTTCGGGTGATGGTGCTGCCGCCCGAGGCCTCGGCCACGGCCGTGGAGGAGGCCATTCCATATCCATTCGCCCAGATCAACCCGGACATGACGCTCGTCCTCTACTTCGAGGCGTATCATCTCGCCTTCACGGGGGAGGACCAGACGCGCTACTCGATCGAGTACGAGGTGCGGCGGCAAGAACAGGACGGCCGCCTCGTCCGGCTCTTCACGGACGATGATCCGCGGTCAACGGCCACCGAGGCGACCTACGAAGGGAGCAGCCGCACGGCGAAGGAGTACATCATGCTCGATCTGAGCGACTGGGAGGGCGGCGACGACTTGCGGGTCACCGTGCGCGTCACCGATGAAGCCACCGGGCAACAGGTCGAGCGCTCCGTCGACCTTGAGGCGGCTGGGGGATAGCCGGCCGCTCACCCGCTCCCGCTTTCTGCGGGAACTCCCCGGCAGGCGCTGTTGGACGGCACGTTCGTGAGGGCAGAACGCGTCGGTTGTTCCTCCCGATGCCTCGGACGCCGGGCTTGCACACACCGACGGAACTCGCCGAGGGAGAATGCAGGTCGCATACCGACGACTAGGAAGCGGCCGGACGAGACATCGCCCCATCTTTAGGCTTAAATTCGTTCATTTGTGTAGCTAGTTGTGTGTTTCAACACCATAATACGAAGTCGGATAATTTGGCCTTCAACACCAATAACGCTTTGGGCTTATGCCGGAGGGGGGTCTGATCCGATGGGCAATGTTTGATTTCGGCATCTCTATGCGGTTGAAAGCATGCGGCTTAGGCCCAAAATTTTAACCTCATGTTGAAAACATGACGGAATGATAATCTCTACCCATATAAAGCATTGACAAATCGCTCTGCTCGGGCATTCGTGTGAGAAGAATTGAAATATGGCGCGCTCCACGAAAGTAGCGAATGCGTGCTATATCGCCTTGTCCTCATTTTCGTG
>JAAAPH010000377.1 GCA_009908415.1 Bacteroidota bacterium | reverse complement strand
CCGAGGCTTGGGATGGCCGTCTTCAAGAGTGGCGTGACGAAGGTGAGGGCAAAGTAGCCGTACACCACGGTCGGCACGCCGGCAAGCAGTTCCAGGCTGGGTTTGAGCCACGCCCGGATGGCGCGGGGAGCGTACTTGGCGATGTAGATGGCGCTGGCCAGGCCCAGCGGTAAGGCCACGAGGGCAGCGATGCCGGTAATGAGCAGCGTGCCCGTCAGCAGCGGCCAGATCCCAAAGTGTTTGTCCGCAAACTGCGGCGTCCACTGCGTATCCGTGAAAAACCGCCACAGGGGAACCTCCCAAAAGAAGCCGATCGATTCCCAGAGGAGTACGGCAGCGATGCCCAGGGTGGTCAGCACGCTCAGCAGCGCACACGCACCCAGCGCGTACTTGATGGCTCGCTCTTTCGGGCTGTCGTGCACGCGCTGCCTCAGGTCGACCGAGGGGCGGTCTTCGGTCGGCCGAGGAGCCGGGGGCGGTGCCGAAGAGGCAGGAGAGTCCGTACGCATGGGCCGAGCCAGGGTGCGGAAAAGGACTACGGAGCGGGATGGTCGGGTGGGCGGGCCGTCGTGTCCGGGGCCGCCTGCTGGAGTACGGCTTCGACGTCAGCGCCGGCCTGCACGGCCGCGCGGCCAAACAGCGTCCCGGTAATGCGCCGCCCGAACCGGTGCTGGGCGAGCTCATAGGCGGCGGGCGACAGCCCAACGTACCCCACGGCCGAAGCGAGCGAGGCCGCATGGTTCAAGTAGAAAGCGATGAACTGCTGCACGGGCACTCGCTCGGCTGCCGCCGCACGCACATACGTGAACAGCGGGCGGGCGAGCGGCGTGTACGTGCCACGTTGGATCGTCGAGTCGGTCGGCGCCGTGCAGGGCTGGCCCGCGCCCCGCGCATCCGGGTCGATGGCGATGAGGCGGAGGTCGTCGGCATTATTGGCGTAGTAGGCAAAGCCGAAGTAGCCGAGTGCACCCGGCGTGCCGCGCACCCCTTGGACCAGCACGTTGTCGTCCTCGCTCGCCGTAAAGTCGGACCGGCTGGCGCCGCTCTCGCCCACGATCGCTTCCGTGAAGTAGTCATACGTGCCGCTGGCCGTGCCGGGGCCGTATAGCTCGAGGGACTGATCGGGGAACCCGTCGCGCACCTGGCGCCAGTTGTCCACGTCGCTGTCAGGACCCCAAATGCGGCGCAGTTCGTCGACCGTCAAGCAGTCCACCCAGTCCACCGCCGGGTGCGCCACGACGGCAATGCCGTCATAGCCGACGGGGAGCTCAATGAACGCGATGCCGTCCGCGGCGGCCTGATCTCGCTCGGCCGGCGTAATCGGACGGGAGGCATCGTTGATGTCCGTCTCCTCACGTAAGAATTTGGCAAATCCGCCGCCTGTCCCGCTCTCACTGACTGTCACGCGGACGCCGGGATGTTCGCGCATGAATTCCTCGGCGACGGCTTCCGTCAATGGAAACACGGTGCTTGAGCCGTCGATGCGGATGGACCCGGACAGTCCGTCGCCCGAGCCGCTGGATGCGCCGCACCCAACGAGAAGCCACGCGCTTACGACGGCGACCGCCGCGCGGGTAGCAATGCGAGAAAGCAGGTCGGTCATAAAACCAGTTTGCAATGAGACGGCGCCACAGGCGGGGTGGAACCTGCCCGTGTCCATGCATGAAGCATGCAGGGAATTGTAAAGGAAGCGCAAGATGCGGATTCCGGGTTGGCGTTATCATTTGATTAACGAAATGTCTATCGAGCACCCGATGGAACGATTTCGTACGGAGCCCTTCAGGCCGCCCGCATTAGGGAGGGGCTAAGTGTGAGGAATCTCCTACGTGTGGTACCATGACAGGGCCCATTGCGGACCCGAACGAGACGTGCCAAGTTGTAGGTCCTGGTTCCAAATGGATCGTTCTCCCTCCGTTTTCCACCTGGTGGTCGATTGCCTATGCGCCCTTTGAAGAGCCTTTCTGTGGGCACCCCGAACGTCGGGGCCTCTTCACAGCACCCGCACCTGCTGATCGTAGAGGACGACCCCTCCACGTGTACCTTTCTGGAGCATGTGCTTCGGGCATGGTACCGGACGGACTCCGTCGGAGGCGTGCAGGCCGGCATCGAGAAAAGCGATACGCACCGCTACGATGGCTTTCTGGTCGACATCGGATTGCGCGCCGTCGATGAGGACGGCATCGACATGCTTGAGCATCTGCGGGCCGACCGGCAGTATGCCGATGCGCCCGTCATTGCGATCACCGGACACGTGCTCCCCGGCGATCGCGAGCACTTCTTGGAGACCGGGTTCGACGCGTATCTTGGGAAGCCGTTTTTCAGGGACGACCTCCTGACGATGCTCGACCGGTTCTTTGCGCACCGCATTTCGGATGCGTGATGTGATAAGTCGCCATGGGGTTGTCCGCCGATACCGTGACCGCATGCATTGCGTTGGGCGCCAACCAGGGCGATCGACTGGCTCAGTTGCGGATGAGCTACGAAGCGCTCAACCAACACCCTGCCATCAAGATTACCGCTGCGTCGCCGGTGTATGCGTCCGAAGCGCATACGGGGGAGGAGAACGACACGGCGCCTGACTACCTCAACGCAGTCGTCAAAGCCCGTACGGCATTGCCGCCTGAGAAGCTCTTGCGGGTGTGCCAGCAGATCGAGCAAGCCGCCGGCCGCGATCGCGAGGCGGCGGCCGACCGTCGGTGGGCGCCCCGGCCCTTGGACCTCGATATCCTCACGTACGCCCGGCAGCAGATCGACACGCAGGCGCTCACGGTACCCCATCCTCGCCTCGGCGAACGGCGCTTTGTGCTCCAGCCCTGGAGCGACATTGCTCCGAACCTGTACGTGCCACTACCGTTCGATACGACGGTGCAAGAGTTGCTCCAGCAGTGCTCCGACGCGGCGGCATTGCGCCGCACGCCGCACGCCCTCGATTCCACGTCATCCGCGCCCACCTGACGGCTTAGCCATGGACTCTCGCTCCGCGCCGGAGGCGGACTCGCAACAGCCCCGATCCGTGCCCGAACCGCCCTTTACGTTGCCCGATGCTTTGGACTACATCGTCATCGAGGGCGTGATCGGCGCCGGAAAGACTACGCTCGCTCGCCTCATGGCCGAGCGGTTCGAAGCCAAGCTGGTGCTCGAAAAGTTTGAGGACAATCCGTTCCTGGAGCGCTTCTACGACGATCGTGCCCGGTGGGCCTTCCAGACCCAACTCGCCTTTCTCGCTAGTCGCTTCCGGCAGCAGAAAGAGCTGCATGCGCGCGACCTCTTTCACCGCGCTGTCATTAGCGACTATGCATTCGACAAGGATCGCATCTTTGCCCACCACAACCTGGAGGGGGACGAGCTGCAGCTTTACGAGACACTGTTCGGACTCATGGAGCCCATCACGCCGACGCCCGATCTCGTCGTATACCTCCAGTCGACGCCCGACCGGCTCATGCAAAACATCGCGCAGCGCGGCCGCTCTTACGAGGAGGACATGGACCCCTCGTACATTGAGGCGCTGCATGAGGCCTACAATTACTATTTCTTTCGCTACACGAAAAGCCCGCTGCTCATCGTCAACGCCACGGAGATTGACTTCGTCGAGAACAAAGAGGAACTTGATGAGCTCGCCCGATACATTGCGGCGATGGAGCATCACGGGACCACGTACGTAAACCCGTTAGCGATCTCGTCGACCCCATCGACTGAAGACTAGCCGCCCGCATGCTGCTAAAATACCTGCTCGTTGGCATCATTTTCTATTACATCGTCAAGACGTCCGGTAACCTCATGCAGGCGATCCGGGGCGGCCTGAGCGGGATGGACTCCGATCCCCGATTCGACGACCACACCCGGTCCTCCCGCACGCGCTCCGGCTCGGCGTGGAGGGCGAAGGATGAGGGACGCTCCTCGTCGCGCCGCGGCAAGCGGTGGGACGGCGATATCGAAGATGCCAAGTGGGAAGACCTCTCGTAGCAGATCCACTGTGCGGGATGGCGGCGCCGGCACGGCCCGCCGGCAAGAGGCGGCGCCCTTACTGGCCGAAACGAATCGTGAGGGTCGTGCGGGTCGGGACCGGCTCGCCGTCAGCGCGAGCGGGTCGAAACAGGCACCGACGGGCCGCCGCCAGCGCTGCTTCCTCCAGCCCGTAGCCCAATTCGTCGACCACGCGCGTGCCGTCGTCGCTGAGCAGCTTGCGGTGGACGACGGCAGCCGACTGGACGCGACCCTGCGCGTCGATCTGGACCTCGATGACCACCTCGGCCTGCACGTCGTTGCGGCGCGCCGCGCGCGTGTATTCTGGCTCCACGTACCGAAGCAGCCGCGCGTTGACGTCGGGGCGCTGCGCCGCGGCGGCCTGCTGGCTCGTGCCGTCCTGGCGCTCCTCGTCTTCGCCGGGCTCATCGATCGGGAGGGCGGTGTCGGTGAAGTCGACCGGGTCGACCTCGTCGATGGCATCGTTGGGGACGACGACGGGCGGAAGCGGCGCCGGGGGAGGCGGCCGCTTTTCGACCGACTGGCTCGTCGGCTGGATCTCTTCGATCTGAATGGTCTCGGTGCCCGTGGCGCTGTAGACGACGTCCGGACGGCTTTCCCAGGACGGCCAGAAGTGAACGAGACCGATCATGAGCAGCAGGACCACCACAAGGCACCCCATGATGCGCAGAACATAGCGCTGCTGCACGTGGTATGCTATTGGAGATTCCAAGGAAGTGGCTCCACTCGGCAGGGCTCAATGAACGTTCGATACAGACGAAAGGTTAATTCTGAAACGCCGTCCTCTGTTTCTGATTGCTTTCCCCCTCACAAACTTGAAAGCATCGCGAATGTAGGACGGGCCTCTTGCGTTCTGCGCATGCCCTTAATACCTTCGTAACGATCGCGGTGTTCACGCCCCGCTACCTGCGTACCACCGGACCGTGTTGTCTTCTTACCCGCCACACATGATCGTTGTCGGGCCCGGCCTCGACCCGCGCCGGCGCCACCGCCTTCCCATTTTCTGGGAAGGTTTTTTTGTGTCTGATTCCTGCGCTGCTTTGCACCCCACAAGCACTCACTGCTCATGACGACGCCCCAATCCTCCTTGTCTGCCCCGCATCAACCTGCAAAGATTGCACTCGCCGACGGCACGGTCGTGACGGGCGAAGCCATCGGCCACCGCGGTACGACCGGCGGCGAGCTCTGCTTCAATACGAGCATGACCGGCTATCAAGAAATCATGACCGACCCGTCCTATTTTGGGCAGATCATGATGATGACGTATCCGCACATCGGCAACTACGGCGCCATGGACATCGACATGGAGGCTGAGCATCCGATGATCGCCGGCTTCGTCGTGCGCTCGTTTACCCGCAACTACTCGAACCCGCAGGCCGATGAGTCGCTGGAGCGGTTCATGAAGCGGCACGAGCTGGTGGGCATTTCGGGCGTGGACACGCGCGCCCTGGTCCGCCACATCCGTGACAAGGGCGTCATGAACGCCGTGATCTCCTCCACCGAGCTCGACGATGCGGCGCTTGTCCAGAAAGCGAAGGGGTGGCCGAGCATGGACGGGCTGGAACTGGCCTCGAAGGTGACGATCGACGAGGCGTACGACTTCGCCCGCGTCGAGGGTGGCCCGCGTATCGCCGTGTACGACTTTGGCGTGAAGAAAAACATC
>JAAAPH010000257.1 GCA_009908415.1 Bacteroidota bacterium | reverse complement strand
ACGTACCGAAAGCGGCGTCTTAATTCGCACCACGCCGGCGGGCTCTGAGGCCGCCATCGCCATTTATCCCGAAATCCATGGAGGAACGTCGGGGGATTTCATAGCTTTGCACTATTGAAATTTGACCGCACCGCATTCACGTTACCCTACTCACTAACGCTCCTCCGGAGGGACCATCATGGCAGAAGCAACCACCACGCGAACGGCCGAACTCCTCGGCGACGAGGCCGAGTCGCTGCTCGATCATACCTGCGAAACGATCGCCAAAGATCAGTTGCACCTCCCCGGCCCCGACTTCGTGGACCGCGTGTGGCAGGGCTCCGACCGTAACCCGCGCGTGCTGCGCAACCTGCAGTCGATGTTCGACCACGGGCGGCTTGGCAGCTCGGGCTACCTGTCGATTCTGCCCGTCGACCAAGGCATTGAGCACTCCGGCGGCGCCTCCTTCGCCCCCAACCCCGTTTACTTCGACCCCGAGAACATTATCCAGCTGGCCATCGAGGGCGGCTGCAATGCCGTGGCCACGACGTACGGCGTGCTGGGCAGCGTGGCGCGCCAGTATGCGCACAAGATTCCGTTCATTCTCAAGTTCAACCACAACGAGCTGCTCTCGTACCCGAACACGTACGACCAGACGCTGTGGGCGAGCGTCGAGGATGCGTTCGACATGGGGTGCGCGGGCGTCGGCGCGACCATCTACTTCGGCTCAGAGAACTCCCCCCGCCAGATCCGCGAGATCTCGCAGGCCTTTGCGCGAGCCCACGAGCTCGGCATGTTCACCATCTTGTGGTGCTACGTGCGCAACGAGGCCTTCCGCATCAACGGCAAGAACTACGAAGCGTCGGCCGACCTCACGGGCCAGGCCAACCACATGGGCGTGACCATCGAGGCCGACATCATCAAGCAGAAGCAGCCCACGCTGAACGGCGGCTACCGCGCGCTGAACATGGGCGATTCCAGCTACGGCAAGCTCGACGAGCGCATCTACACGAAGCTGGCGTCGGATCATCCGATCGACCTGACACGCTACCAGGTGGCGAACTGCTACATGGGCCGCTGCGGGCTCATCAACTCGGGCGGCGGCTCCGGCAAGAACGACCTGCAGCAGGTCGTGCGCACCGCCGTCATCAACAAGCGCGCAGGCGGCATGGGCCTCATCTCCGGCCGCAAGGCGTTTCAGAAGCCGATGAACGAGGGCGTCGAGATTCTCAACGCCATCCAGGACGTGTACCTCGACGACGCGATCACCGTGGCATAGAGCGCTGGCTACCACCTACCAAACAACAGGCGCGCATTCTACCTTGCAGTAGGATGCGCGCTTTCGTATGCTTTGGCCAATATTAGACAATACACGCAGAATACAAAGTCACGTGGAAACGCTTTCCTTCTGGGCCAACTTGGGATCACTGGTCGGGCTCAGTGCCACGTTATGGACGGCCTGGTCAGCCTATCGAAGCAAGAAATACTACCTTCTCGTTGGTCGTGTCCCTGAACACGTTGAAGCGCTCAGAGTCGGAACCAGAGATTTAGCTGTTGCTAACGGTGATCCTGACGCCGAGCGACGCGACCAACTGATGGCGCTTAAAAACACGCGCGTTGCGTTAGAATCCATTGCCCGTCACATCGGTAGAAAGCACAAACGTGAATTTACCTACCTGCGAAATCGGATAGAAACCGTAGAACAAAACGATCCGCTTGATCCAAACGAACTTGATAATATTTGGGCTGAAGGCGAAGCGTTGGCGAACAAAGCCGAAGAAATTGTAAGGGACGAAAAGTTTACACAGTGATATGAGCGAACAGTCAGAATATCTCACCACTGTCAAGGAGCTAATGCGCCTGACACGCAACGGCCAAATCCAATGGCGAGAGAAAGAACCGGTGCACAAGAATGCTCTCCCAAGCTTTGAGGGCAAATACAACGGCTTGCTCTTTCGATTGGAAGACGCAATCTCGCCCTATTCAGTTGCTGATTACGCGGGCGGATTATCTGATTTTTCCTCCATATTCGATGTCAGGTATCGACTGATCATAAAGGACCAAACAGACGAAGAGCAGCCTATTATATCTCCCCCCATGAAGGCTGTGACAGATTTGGTTTTTGTCATACAGGGTACCCCGGATAAAAAAAAGCTGAAAGATATCAACAAGCGCCTCGCAGAATCCTGAACGCCATCCAAGACGTGTACCTCGACGACGCGATCACCGTGGCCTAGGCTTACGGTCGTAGCATCACATGGCGCTGAAAACACAAAAGGGGACGGCCGGTCATACGACCCGGTCGTCCCCTTTTGCTGGCGCGAGGCCTCGGTGCGCGCTTGGGCAGCGCGCGGTTTCGGATATCCCAAGAAGGCGTTACTCCATGGCGTTGCTCAGGAACGACGGTCCTGTCGCGCCATCGCCGTTGGCGTGCCCGTTGCGTTTCTTCAGTTGATCCAGCTCGTTGGACTGGATCCGAATGGCACGATTGGTATTCTTCTTCTCTTCCAGTCCGGTGGCGATGACCGTCACCTGGAAGCGCCCCTCCATCTCCTCGTCAATAACGGCGCCGAAGATGACCTCGCAGTCGTCGCCGGCCTCGGCCTGGATGACCTCCGTGGCCGACAGGGCCTCGCGGATACCGAGCGATGGGCCGCCCGTCACATTGACGAGCACCTTCTGGGCGCCCTGGATGGAGCGGCCGTCGAAGAGCGGGCTCGAAATGGCCTCGATCGCGGCCTTCTCGGCGCGGCTCCCGATCTTGAGCTTGCCCTCCGCGTTTTTGCCCATCGGGCCGGCGCCCTGATGCATGCTGAATTCCGTCGACATGCCCAACAGGGCAAGCCCGCCGTCCTTCATGGTCGTCTCCACATCGGCGAAGTCAAGGTTGACCAGCCCTTCGTAGGTAATCAGATCACTGATACCCCGCGTGGCGTCGTAGAGGACCTCGTCGGCCATGCGGAACGCCTCCATGAGGCTGGTCCGGTCGTTGGCGATATCGAGCAGTCGCTCGTTCGGGATGACCAGCAGCGTGTCGGCTTGCTCGCGGAGCGCCGCGATGCCTTGTTCGGCGGCCTGCATGCGGCGCGGGCTCTCGCAGGCGAAAGGCCGCGTTACGATCGCAACGGCCAAACTGCCTTGCTCCCGAGCGATGGACGCCACCACAGGGGCACCGCCCGTGCCGGTCCCGCCGCCCATGCCGGCCGTAATGAAGACCAGATCGTACGGTTCAATCATCCGCCCAATCTCATCGCGGCTCTCCTGAAGGGCCTTGGCACCGACCTCGGGGCGCGCACCGGCCCCGAGCCCGCCGGTCGTCTCCGCGCCGGCCTGAATGCGATAATCGGCCTGGTTGCTGGCTAGGACTTGCGAGTCGGTGTTGACCGCGATAAAGTCGACGCCGTTGATGCCTTGTTGCACCATGTTGTTGATGGCGTTGCCCCCCCCGCCGCCAATGCCGACCACGCAGATGCGCGCGTCGCTGGTGTGGCCGGACTCGAAAAGCTGTCGTAGGTTCTCGTTATAGAATTTGGTAAACATGGTTGGACCTCGCTCCAGTATGTGAAATAAAACCTCGCACCGCCTTGTCCTTGCGCCGGGCGAGCGAAGTGCTGCGCTCGATCTCTTCTCAAAGACTATCCTAATAGGGCAAAATAGTCGGAGACTTGACCTCCGGATTCGCTCCTCTCCGTGCGCTGCTTTTCGCTTGGTTCATCCGCTCCAGTTCTCCCCTTCCCCTACGACAATTGGATGATAGGGGGGGTGCATAAGCTCCATGTGAATCCTGTTCTTCCGCAGATCGTACCACCTGCGGTCAATAACTCGGCATTTTTACCTCCTCGGTTTCTCCCTACGCTCCCCATGTCTGACGCCTCTTCCTCTGCTTCTGATGGCCCCTCCACGTCGGCGCCCCCCTCGTCGCCCAGCGCCTTGCTGGAACGCCACACAGCCCATTACCCCGCCTGGGCGAAGGACTTTGCACGGAAGTATTTTACGAAGACGCTTGCGCAGTTCATCCTGCATGGCGACGTACGCGATCGCATCCGCACCGTCACCCCCGACGGGGGAGCGACCTACGTGCCCCTGCAGCAATTTTTGACGGACGATCTCTTCGCCGCGCGCGACATCACCGTGCTCTACGATCGCTCGTCGGGCATCCACTTCGCCGATGACGCCTCGCAAAAAGATTTCAACCGCGCCCTCTCCGGCTACGACCACATCTTTGGCACGGAGTACGCCCAGAAGATGCCCAAGGACCCGGCCCGCGTCTTTGCCCTGCTGGAAAACTACTTCCGCCTGCGTCTGGCCGACGGGAAACGCGTCGCTTGCATCATCGACTACGCGGAGACGATTGCGCCGATGGCCGAGGCGTCGATGTACTCGTCGGAGGACCGGCAGGCGCTCGTGTACCTGCAGCGCTGGGCGCGCGACCCGCTCTTCCTCGACAGCGACTTCACCGTCTGCCTCGTCACCGAGAACCTGAACGACCTGAACCAGCAGCTCGTCCAGAGCCCGCACACGGCCGAGATCTACGTCCCGATCCCCGATGAGGAGGCGCGTAGTGCTTACATCGAATGGTCGATCGGCGAGCAGGACGACCTGTTCAATGCCCACTCCGAAGTGTCGGCCGCAAGCCTGGCCGAGAACACGGCCGGCCTCAACCTGACGCAGCTCCGCACCATCCTGGCCGACGTGCTGGAGAACCGCAACACGCTCACCTACGAGACGCTCTCCGACCTCAAGAAGGAGTTCATTGAGGCCGAGGCGTACGGGCTGCTGGAGTTCATCGAGACGGATTACACGCTCGACCTCGTGGCCGGCCACACCGAGGCGAAGGCCCATCTCCGCCAGGCGGCCCGCGCGCTCAAAGCCGGCCGGCCCGACGTAATGCCGATGGGTTATCTCGTGAGCGGCCCCGTCGGCTGTGGCAAGACGTTTATGATCACCTGCTTCGCCGGCGAGATCGGCATCCCGATGGTGAAGCTCAAGAACTTCCGCTCGCAGTGGCAAGGCGTGACGGAGGGCAACCTGGAAAAGATCCTGAACCTCTTGGAGGCGATGACGCCCGTCGCCGTGATGATCGACGAGGCCGACGCCGCGCTCGGCGACCGCGACGCCTCGGGCGACTCGGGCGTGAGCCAGCGCGTCTTCGCCCAGATCGCTTCGTTCATGAGCAATCCCAAACACCGGGGCCGCGTCATCTTCTTCCTCGTCACGGCCCGCCCGGATCTCATGCCCGTCGATCTCAAGCGGCAGGGGCGCGCCGAAGAGCACCTCTCGCTGTTCTACCCGTCCAGCCGCGCCGACCGCGAGGAGCTGCTGCAGGTGATGATGAAACGCACGGACGTCGAGCTCGACCTGGACGCGGTGCCCGAGGAGCTGCTCAACGGCGAGCGCACGCTCAGCGGCGCCGATATGGAGGCCATCCTCACCCGCACGGCCTTCCGCGCCGCCGGACAGAACGGCGGGGTGGTCACACCCGAGATCATGCAGGAAGCCGTCGACGATTTTATTCCACCCACCTATCCCATTGAGGTGGAGCTGCAAACGCTGGCCTCCGTGCTCGAATGCACGAGCCGCGACCTCCTGCCCGAGCCGTATAAGTCGATGGACCGGAAGGATGTTGTGCAGCGCGTCGAGGAGCTGAAGCGGATGATTTAGGCTCGACCTTCGCCTGCCTC
>JAAAPH010000537.1 GCA_009908415.1 Bacteroidota bacterium | reverse complement strand
CCGCGGTACCCTTCTAGGTGGTCGAGCGTGTGTTCGTCGAGGTGGATACGCCCGTAGACGTCGTAGAGTACGCGGAGCTGGGGGACGGTGAGGCGCGTGGCGTGCAGCAGCCAGGCGAAAAAGGCCTGCCCTTCTTCATCATAGCCGAGCTCAAAGAGGGCGCGCAGCGCAAGGGCCGCATCGCGCAGCCAGCAGTACCGATAGTCCCAGTTGCGCTCCCCCCCGATGGCCTCCGGCAGCGAGGTCGTCGGTGCGGCCACGATGGCCCCGGACTGCGAGAAGGTCATCAGCTTGAGCGTCAGGGCGCTGCGCACGACGGCGCTCCGATAGGGCCCCTCGTAGGTACACCGCGCCGACCATGTCTGCCAGTAATCGATCGTGTCGTCGATCTTCTGTTGCGCATGGGCGCCGAGCAGCGGAAGCACGGCCGGCTCGCCCTCCTCGAACGTCATGGCGAGCACGCGCTCGTCGCCGGCCGCCAGGGTCATCCGGCCATGGAGTGCCCCGCGGTTTTCGGAGAGGGTGAGCGGAATCTCGCTCCGGATGATGAGCGCCTGCGCGCCGTAGTTGTAGAAATAGCCGAGGGCGCCGCGCTCCGACAGGGGCGGATCGATGCGGGCGTAATCGAGCCGCGGATCGCAGGCCACGTCAACCGTTACTTCACCCGCGGTGCAGGCGACGGCCCGGAGGATCTCATGGTCCGGCCAGAACGCACGGTCGTACGCTTCGGGCCGAGCGACAGGCATGCAATCGGTGAGGCGGAGCACGCCCTCCTCCGTCGTAAAGGTCGTCTCCAGCACGTTGGTGTCCTCGACGTAGCGCCGCTCCACCGTGTAGTCGCCGACGGGCCGGATGCGGAAGAAGCCGCCCTCTTTGGCATCGAGCAGGGCAGCAAAGATCGAGGGGCTGTGGAAGTCCGGCCAGCAGAGCCAGTCGATGGAGCCGTGCTTGGAGATCAGCGCGGCGCTCCCGCAATCTCCAATGACCGCATAGTCCTCAATCGGGAGATACGCGGGGGCGGGATCGGCCATCGGCGGCGGTGCTGTGACGCAAGAGCGGAGAGTGTAGCGCCTCCAGCATACGGAGCGCATCCGGGAAAGTACACCCTTGGAACCGGCGCATCGGACCTCCCCGCGCTGTTACGACCCTTGGGCGCCGGGCAGCGCGAACGACTGGGCGAAGGGGTTCACATCGGTGCGCACCTCGATGCGAATGAAGCCGTGCGCGGTCGCCTGGTGGCACTGGTTGCAGCTCTGAACGAGCTGCTCCAGCTGGGCACCGACGCGCGTCCAGTCGGCAGCGTCTAGGACGGCCTCTACGGCCTCAACCTGGGTGTCCAATCGCTTGGCCCTCGTAGCTCGGCACGTCGTCGACGATGGTTTCGTTCATCTCCTCCCGTTCGTGCAGGTAGAACCCGGCCGCGCGTTCGTTGCGGGACGCGACCGAGAGCGCGAGCTTGTGCGTGTACTGCTGAAGCGTGGCCATGTAGCTGGCGAGCTCGGGCTCTTCTGATTGCACAGGCGCCGACCCGGCCTGCAGGTATTCGTAGAGCACCCATCCGTTGGTGAGGGCCAGCACAACGCAAAGGGCAAGAGGATCTTATTCGCGCGGCGCATATCACGCATCGAACCCAGAAGGCGTGCCCTCAGATCGATAGCCCGCTCGGTACCGACGTGGGCGGGCCTTCGCCGGTCACCTCCCAGATGCCGGCCCGCACCAGGCGCCCGAACTCGTGCTTCGGCCACGCCTTGTAGCGGATGTCCGGCGCGTAGTCGACCATCGCCCCATCTTCGGTGAGCCATTCGAAGCACACGTAGGCCGACGTTTCAAACAGCACGCCGAGCGTACAGCCTTTGCCCCGCACGAAATACTTGTAGCCCGCTTGACCAGGGCGGGAACAAGGACGAAAGCCTTCCGGAGCTGCCTTCACGAATGCCTGCAGGGTACACATAGTAGAAAGGGGTTGCCACCTCATTTAGACCAAGTCTAAATTAAGCGCCGAGACCGGCAGCCAACAAGTGTCCTCCATGAAGTTCGAGCTAAATTGTACCGTTCCTGTTATGGTGTGTCGCGCAGGTTATCCTTGATTTAGACCGCCTCTAAATTTGACTTGTTGCGGATCCTCCCTCTCGACCCCTCGTTGCTCCCTATGCCCCGACGATCAATGCTCACTGCACACACACTCTTGCGGAGGTGGATCCTTATGACGAACGAAATTCAACCCATGTGCCTGTCGTGCGCACACCTTAATCGCACGGCCGACAATCGTAGCTGCGACGCCTTCCCGGAAGGCATCCCCGAAGAGATTTGGACGAACCAGCACGACCACCACAAGCCGTATCCCGGCGACCAGGGCGTGCGCTTTGAATTGGCGCCGATCCCGGAGGAGAAGCGGGAAGCGGTGATGTCGTAACCGCCTTGTACACCTATTGAGGCGATGCCAGAGTCGGCCGGTCCAAAAAGGACCGGCCGGCTCTTTCTTTTTGGGCACCGCGCGCCGTCGCCCATGCTGCCATCCCCAGCCCCACTCGTCGATTGCTGACGCGGCTCAGCGACCGGGCCCGAACGGGGGGCGCGCTACAGGATAGAGGCGGATGAACGCATTCGTCACCTGTCTTGCTGGAATCATGACGTGCCGCTGCCTTGCCCTGCTACTCGGACTCGCCTGGCTAATGGGGCTCGTGCTCACCGCCTTTCCGGCCAGCGCTCAGCCTCGCTCTGTGGTAGAAGGCCACGTCACGGCCCCGGACGGGCGGCCCCTCGCCTACGCCAACGTGCAGATCGTGGGTACCCTCGCCGGCGCGGCGACCGACACGACCGGCTTCTTCCGCTTCACCGCACCGCAGACCGGCCCGCACCGCCTGCGGTCGACTTCCATCGGCTTTGCCCCCACCACGCGCCGCGTCCGCCTCGCACCGGGCGACACGGTGCGCGTCCGCCTCACGCTGTCGGCGGCCCCGGTCGCGCTCCGCGAGGCCACGGTCACCGCCAGCGCCTACACCGTGCGCGGCACCGACGCCACGATGGGCCCGCTCGAAGCGGTGACCACGCCGGGCGCGATGGGCGACCTCTTCCGCGCGCTACAATCCTTCCCGGGCGTGGCGCAGGCGGGCGACGGGGCCGGGCTGTACGTCCGCGGCGGCGACCTCAGCGAGACGAAGACGCTGGTCGACCAGGCGACGCTGCGTCACCCGTACCGGTACGAGTCGCCCGCGGGCGGGTCGTTTGGCACCATCCGGCCGTTCCTGGCCGAGGGGACGACGTTCTCCACCGGCGGCTTCTCGGCCCAGTACGGCGATGCGCTCTCGGGCGTGCTCGCCATCGACACGAAGGACCGGCCGGACGCGAGGCGCCTCCGCGGCAACGCGGGGCTGGCGGCTGTATCGGTCGGCGTGGATGCGCCGCTGCTGGAGGACCGGCTGGGCCTGCGCCTGTCGGGCAACCGGTCGTTCACCGGCGTCCTCTTCCGCCTGAACGGGCAGAACGGCGACTTCGAGACGGTGCCCCAGGGCCTCGACGGCACGCTCAGCCTCACCTACGACTACGCCAGCGGCCAGCTCAAGGCGCTCAGCTTCGCCCGCCGCAACCGGATGGGCGTGCAGACGGCGGAGGGCGCGTTCCGGGGCCTCTTCCGCAACCGGTCG
Organism: Bacteroidota bacterium; assembly: GCA_009908415.1. Lineage (GTDB taxonomy): Bacteria > Bacteroidota > Rhodothermia > Rhodothermales > Salinibacteraceae > JAAAPH01. Next base: position 2,036 of record JAAAPH010000537.1, on the reverse strand, counting down.
ACCAACCAGCTGCACAGCCTGCAGTGGACCGCCCAGCGCACGGGCCTGTGGACCGGCCGTACCAGCGTGGCCTACAGCCGCTACGGCTCCCGCGAGCAGTTCGGCGCGCTGGATCTGGAGCCGGAGGAGGCGGCCTATCAGCTCCGCTCGGACTGGGACCGCGCACTGGGCCCTCGGTCCACCCTGAGCGGCGGCGTGGTGGCGATGCGCGAGCAGTCCGCGTTCCGAGGCACCTTCCCTGCCGAGCCCGGCCAGTGGGACCAAGCGGCCGCCCGCGTGACGGTGGATGACCGCCTGGCCGCCACGCGGATCGGCGGCTACCTGGAGGGCGACGCCAGCCTCGGCGAGCGGCTCCGCGTGATCGGCGGCCTCCGCGCGGACCATCACACCCGCGCCGCGCAGACGACCGTGGACCCGCGCCTGGCGGTGGAGTATCAACTCAGCGAGCGCACCCGGGCGCGGCTGGCGTGGGGCCGCTTCCATCAGGCCCCGGCGCTGGAGACGTACGCGCAGCACGTCGGCCCGAACAGGCTCGGCGCGCAGCAGGCCCAGCACGCGGTGGCCACCGTGCGCTATCAGCGCGGGCCGCTTCAACTGCGGCTCGCCGGCTACCTGAAGCCGTACCGCGACCTCGTCGTGCCCACGGGCGAGGCCACGTACGCCAACGCAGGCTCGGGCATCGCTCGCGGCGTCGACGCCTTCGCCAAGTACGGCGGCTTCCTGGAGACGCGCCTCAGCGGATGGGCCGCATACAGCTTCGTGCAGTCGCGCCGCACGCAGGTCCGCCAGCGCGGCGCCGACGTGACGCTGGAGCGCGGCCCGGCGCCGTTCGACTTCACCCATCAGTTCACCGCCGTGGGCAAGATGCGCGTCGTGGACATGCTGTTTGCCGCCGGCACGGTGCGCCACACGACGGGCCGGCCCATCACGCCCGTGGTGGGCGCCGTGCCGCAGGGCGACGGGACGTACGCGCCCATCGAGGGGCCCGTCGGCTCGGAGCGGCTGCCCGCCTATCGCCGCCTCGACCTCCAGTTGAGCTACTACATCCCCCTCGGCCCCGGGCAACACCTCACCGTGTACGCCGCTGTCAACAACGCGCTGGACCGCGCCAACGTGATCGACATCACGTACGCGCCCGACTACCGCTCGCGCACCGAGCAGACTACCTCATTCAGGCGATCGGTGTACGCGGGCCTGACGATGACGCTGTAGCCTGCATCCATGCCTTCGCTCCTGTACCGTTCACCAACCCTCGTTTTGCCATGCGTACCGTTCTGATGCTCCTCGCCCTGCTCCTCGTTGCCTCGGCGCCCCTCGCCCACGCCCAGCCCGCCGACTCGCTGATGCGTCAGGGCCGGCAACTGCTGGACCGCGGCGTCACCGCCGGCGATGTGGACGCGATGCAGCAAGCCCGTGCGCTGTTCGAGCGGGTGGCCAGCGCCTCGAATGATGCCGTGTGGGCGCCCTACTACATCGGGCTGGCGAACTACCGCATCGCGACCCGCTTCCTCGACCGCGACGAAGACCGGGCGGACGCGCTGATCGACGATGGGATCGACCGCCTCGACGCCGCGATCGAGGCACAGCCCGAATCGGCGGAGGCGCATGCGCTGCTCAGCACACTGTACGGGCTGAAGGCGCGTGGCGGCATGTTCAGCGGGATGCGCTACGGCCCCCGCGCCGACGGCGCCATCGAGCGAGCGCAACAGCTCGCCCCCAGCAACCCGCGCGTGCTGCTGCTCCACGCCGTCAGCCTGCTCAACAAACCGAGCCGGTGGGGCGGCGACCGCGACGGAGCCATCGCAGCGCTCAACCGCGCGATCCAGCAGTTCGAGGCCGCGCGCCCCTCGGACGACGCCCTCCAGCCCCGATGGGGCCACGCCGACGCGTACGCCTGGGTCGGCATCGCCCACATGAAGGGCGGCGACACCGCGCAGGCGCGTGCTGCCTTCGAGCAGGCCCTGGCCGTGCGCCCCGGCTACAGCTGGGTCGAGGCTGGGCTGCTGCCGCAACTGGCGGCCAAGTAGCACGCGCCC
>JAAAPH010000442.1 GCA_009908415.1 Bacteroidota bacterium | reverse complement strand
CCGTCAAGTACGCCGACGGTTGACGGCCCGCTCCTCCCCCATCGTCGCACTGATCCTCGTTTCGCACCGAATTACAGAAACCTAATGGCGCTTCGTTGTGGACTGGTCGGCCTCCCCAATGTGGGAAAGTCGACCCTGTTTAATGCTCTCAGTAACGCGGGGGCGGAATCCGAGAACTATCCGTTTTGCACCATCGAGCCCAACGTGGGCACCGTGCCGGTCCCCGACGACCGGCTGCCGCGCCTCGCAGAACTCGCCGAATCGGCCGAGGTGACGCCGGCCACGATCGAGTTCGTCGACATTGCCGGCCTCGTTGAGGGCGCATCCGAAGGCGAAGGGCTCGGCAACCAGTTTCTGGCCAACATCCGCGAGGTCGACGCCATCGTCCACGTCGTCCGCTGCTTCGATGACGACAACGTGGTGCACGTCTCCGGCTCGGTCGATCCGGTGCGCGACATCGAAGTGATCAACACCGAGCTGCTGCTGAAGGACCTGGACACCGTCGAGAAGCGCGTTGAGCGCGTTCGCAAGCCGGCGACGTCGGGCGACAAAGAGGCGGCGGAGCAGCTCGCCTTCTACGAGCGTCTGCGCGATCACCTGAGCGACGGCGCGTGGGCCCGCACGTTCGAGGCGCGCGCTGGCGAAGAGGAGTGGCTCCGTGAGCTTTTTCTGCTGACGTCGAAGCCCGTCCTTTATGCCGCCAACGTAGGCGAAGGCGACCTGCCCGAGGGGAACGAGCAGGTTGACGCCGTGCGCGAGGTGGCTGCGGGCGAGGACGCTCGCGTCGTCGTGATTTCCGCCGAGGTGGAAGCGCAGATTGCTGAACTGGAGCCCGACGAGCGAGACCTCTTCTTGGACGAACTGGGGCTGGAGCGCTCCGGGCTGGAGCGCCTCATCCGCGCGGCGTACGACCTGCTGGGGCTCATTACGTTCTTTACGGCGGGGCCGAAGGAGGCGCGCGCCTGGACCATCGAGCGCGGCACGCACGCTCCGGAAGCGGCCGGAAAGATCCACAGCGACTTCCAGCGCGGCTTCATCAAGGCAGAAACCGTGCACTTCTCCGACTACGAGCGCCTCGGCTCAGAGGCGGCTGCGCGCCGCGCCGGCGCGATGCGCGCCGAGGGCAAGGACTACGAAGTGAAGGACGGCGACGTAATCCTTTTCCGTTTCAACGTGTAACCCGCCGGGACCGCTTGTCCTTTTGGGGGCCGCGTTTCTTATCTTGCCCTCACGGTTGCTGTACCCGTCGGGCATCCATCGAACCTAATCCCTCTGCTTCCCATGTCCCATCGTTTTCGCCTCCTTCTTTCGGCTGTGCTGTGTGTTGCCCTCCTCGTGCTCGCCGGGTGCGGCGCCGAGCAAGCGTCCTCGCCTGTTGCGCAGCCGGCCCTAGAAACCCGGGCCGATAGCGTCGCCATGCAGCTCTACGACGCGCACGGCGGGCCTGCCGCCTGGGCCTCAGTGCCCTACCTCCGCTTCGACTTTGGGGTGGCACGGAACGGCGAGACGCAAGTCTTCGCCAAGCACCTCTGGAACCGGCAAACCGGAGACTATCGGCTGGAATGGGGCCCCAGTCCGGACTCCCAATATGTCGCGCTCTTTAACGTGAACGCGTTTGGCGAGGCCGCTTCGGAGTCGGCCCCCCAAGCCGGCGACGTGTACCTGAACGGCACCGCCGTCGACTCGTCCGCGCACGCTACCCGCATGCGGCAGGCGCACCAGCGGTACGTGAACGACGCGTACTGGCTGCTCGCCCCGGTCAAGGTGTTCGACCCCGGTGTGAACCGCTCGTACGTGGCCGACTCGTCCGACGCCCAGCACGACGTCATCAAGCTCACCTTCGGCGAGGTAGGGCTCACGCCCGGCGACACGTATTGGCTGTACGTGGACAAAGAGACCGGCCGGCTCGACCGCTGGGCGTTTCACCTGCAGGGCATGCCCGATGACGCTCCCGCCCGCGCATACGACTGGACGGACTACCAGTCGTTCGACGTGCCTGAAGGCACTGTGCACCTCGCGGCCCGAAAGCCTTCCGTGAGCGGAGGCGGCGGCCTCGTCTTCCCCACGCTCGACGTCCCGAGCGACGTGCCGGCCACGATGTTCTCCAGCCCCGAACCGCAGCTGTAGGGATTTCGGGTTGTGGTTTCGGATGGCGGATTGCATCCGAAATCGAACGCCCGAAATCAAAAGTCGAATGGACTACCGACTGCAAATCGCCCGGCGCTACTTGGCGAGCCGCAAAGAGGTGTCGCTGATCTCGGTGATCACCGGCATCTCGATGGTGGGCGTCATCCTGGGGGTCGCGGCGCTGATCGTTGTGCTGTCGGTCATGAACGGCTTTTACGACCTGGTGCGCGACCTGATGGTGTCGATCGATCCCCACGTGCGCATCACGAGCACCGGGGAGCGCGGCATGGCCAACGTGGACTCGCTCACCCGGATTGCGATGGACGTGCCCCACGTAGAGGGCGCTTCGGCCTACGTGGAGGGCAAGGCGCTCCTCGTGCACGACGGCGCGGCCGACCCCAACCAGGTGATTGTGGTGCGCGGCGTCAGCCCCGACAAGCTGCGCGGCAATCAGGTGGTGCAGCAGATGGGGTTGGGCACCTTCGACGTAGCCGTCCGCGACGGCACCCCGGGCATCGTGGCGAGCATGCGACTCGCCGAACGCCTCGGGCTGCTGCCCAGCAGTGAGGTGCGCACGGGGAGCACGGTGGGGCTTCTCTCGGCGCCTGCGCTGGAGCGCACCGTGACGCAGCTTCTGGGGGCGCCGCCCATTCGGCGGTTCGAGGTGCGGGGGTTGTATGAGCTTCAGGCCGGTTTTGACGAGAACCATGTGTTCACCAGCCTGGCCGAGGCGCAGCGCCTCTTCCGCATGCCGAACCGCGTGACGGGCGTAGAGCTCCGCCTCGACAACCTAGAGCGCGCCCGCGAGGTGAAGCAGCAACTGCAGGCCCGCCTGGACGCCGAGGCCTTTTCCGTAGAAACGTGGTATGACCTCAAGAAGTCGCTCTACGACGTGATGCAGCTGGAGAAATGGGGCGCCTCCGCTATCCTGATGCTCATCGTCCTCGTGGCGGCCTTCAATATCGTCGGCTCGCTCACCATGGTCGTCATCCAGAAGCGGCGCGACGTGGGCGTGTTGCAAGCCATGGGCGTGTCGCGGAAAAACATTCGCGCTATTTTTCTGGCAGAGGGGCTGTTTATTGGCGTGGTAGGAACGGGGTTGGGGCTCGTCGTGGGGCTGGGTCTTGCGCTGCTTCAAAAATATTTTGAGGTTGTTCCAATGGCGCAGGCCGAATCTTTCCTCATTAATGCCTATCCTGTATCGATTCACGGGGGCGATGTCGTGCTCGTCGCGGCCACGGCCCTCGGGCTGTGCGTATTGGCGTCGCTCTACCCGGCGGCGCGGGCGGCGGCCATCGTGCCGGCGCAGGCCGTCCAGATGGATCGGTAGCTTTCTTCACGACTCGTACTTGATCGCGAACCACGGACACGCCTCATGATTCTCGACGAATATAACATCCCGGACCTTCCCGCGCGCCCCGAAAAGCCCCGTGAGCGCGGCCTCACCCACATGCTCGATAAGGGCCTATCCGCCCGCCAGGCGGAGGACGTGCTCGCCGTCGGCGCCGCGTACATCGACCTCGTCAAGCTCGGCTGGGGCACGGCCGTGATCACGCCCAACCTGCGGCGCAAGCTGGAGGTCTACCAGTCGGCCGACATGCCGGTGTACTTTGGCGGGACGCTCTTCGAGGCCTTCTTCCTGCGCAACCAGCTCGACACGTACCGCCGGCTGCTCGACGACCTGAGCGTGGAGTACCTGGAGATCTCGGACGGCTCGGTGTCGATGGCGCAGGAAGAGAAGCTGGACGCCATCCGGACGTTCGCGCAGGACTTCCGCGTGCTGAGCGAGGTCGGCTCGAAGGACGCGAACAACATCATGCCGCCGTACAAGTGGGTCGAGTTCATCCAAGCCGAGTTGGAGGCCGGCAGTTGGAAGGTGATCTGCGAGTCGCGCGAGAGCGGGACGGCGGGCCTCTTCCGCCCGAACGGCGAGATCCGCTCGGGGCTCGTCGACGAGATCGTGGCGCGGGTGAACCCGAAGGACATCATCTTCGAGGCGCCCAACAAGATGCAGCAGGTCTGGTTCATCAAGCACCAGGGCGCCAACGTGAATCTGGGCAACGTCGCGCCGGAAGAGGTCATCCCGGTAGAGACGCTGCGCTTGGGCCTCCGCGGCGATACGCTGTTCACGTTCCGCACGCCAGACGTCTCGGCGTCGCTGTCGAACGGCGCCCATGGCGACGGTGCGGAGCGCAGTTGACGCTCTCTCCACGGCTTCTTCAGAAACAATCGCGGCCGGTCTGCGATAGCAAAAGACTGTCGGCGCGAAAAGATCGACGGCACGAGCTGCGGACGACGCGCCCGCTCCTCTCGAATCGGAACCGAGGTACTGCATCATGGCACGCAGAGATGATTTGACCGGCAAGGGCCCGCAGTCGGGCAACACGGTCTCGAAATCGAATAACAAGGTCAAGCGGAAGTTCAACCAGAACCTGCAGAAGAAACGGTTTTACATCCCGCAGGAGGACCGCTGGATCACCCTCAAGGTCTCGGCCAAGACGCTGAAGACGATCAACAAGAAGGGCATCCAGGCGGTGCTGAAGGAAGCCCGCAAGCAGGGCATCAACGTTTGACGGCATTCATTCACTGATTAGACGGAGGATCCTATGGCCAAAGGCGATCGGATCAAAGTGACGCTGGAGTGCACCGAAGCCCCGGGCACGTCCCGCTATCACACCACGAAGAACCGCCGCAACACGTCGGACCGGCTGGAGCTGAAGAAGTACAATCCGGTGTTGCGCAAGCATACCATTCACCGTGAGAAGAAGTAACCATGGCTGACGACAAAGCATCCCGCAAGATGGCGAAGCTCATTCTCGCCGAGAAGAAAGAGAACGGGAACTACCAGTTCCGGCAGAAGATCGTGCCGGTGGACGACGTGCAGGACGAACTGAAGGCGGCTCGCGAGAAGGCGAAGTAGTGGCTCCGGCCGGTCCCCTCCGGCGGTTGCCGCCGCGTCTCGATGCAACGTATCTTAACGTACTTGCACTCCGGGCGCGCGACTTCGGGGCGTAGCGCAGTCCGGTTAGCGCACCTGCTTTGGGAGCAGGAGGTCGCCGGTTCGAATCCGGCCGCCCCGACCGTGGTTTTGGTGGGAACGGTAGAAGGTTGAAAAGTTGGAGCACCGTCATTTACACGCGTTACAACCTTCGACTTTCAACCGTTGAGCCTGCAACCGCCGAGCCGGCGCCCGTAGCTCAGCTGGATAGAGCATCAGACTTCTAATCTGACGGTCGCAGGTTCGAATCCTGCCGGGCGCGCCGAGCGTGAAACGTCGGGTCGGCCCGTTTGGGTGGAACTCTGGCGCACACGCATCATTATTTGTCAACCCATACGGCAAACCCCGGTGACGTGGCCGAGGGGTTAGGCAGAGGCCTGCAAAGCCTCCTACGGCGGTTCGAATCCGCCCGTCACCTCATCAACACGACTCCCTCTTTGGGCCCAGGCCCGAAGAGGGTTTTTTTGTTTATCAGGCACGGTGCCGCCGGCCGGTCTGCGCCAAAGGCTACAGCCCGGCCCCTGTTTTTTGTGTACGTTATGTTAAGTGAAGAGGCGTTCCCACAGCGCCGTGGTTCCCGTCAGGGGGCTCCGCTGGATGCTTTAACCCAACGGCTGCATGAACGGGTATCGATTCGAGCAGCAGACACGGCGAAGCGCGCGGATGGCCCGCGGCCTTGCCGGGCTCTGGTTTATTCTGGTGTGCGTGTTGGCATCTGGGGAGGGAGCGCGAGGGGCCGTGCTGCCGCAGGACGCCCGCCCGTCCATGCAACCCGACTCGGCGGCCACGGCATCAGCAAATCCGTACGTCTCCTTCCGCACGCGAGAATGGACACTCAACGACGGCCTGCCCGCGCCGTTGAAAACGGTCGCCCAGACGCCGGATGGCTATCTGTGGATCACCACGTTCGATGGCCTCGTGCGCTTCGACGGCGTCCGGTTCAGTCGCTACACGACGGATAACACACCGACCTTTCGGAGCCACGACCTCCTCGGGCTGTACGTGGCGCACGACGGTACGCTCTGGACCGGCGGCCGCGACGGGTGGGTCTACCGACTACGCGATGGGGCGTGGACGGCGTATGACTTGACCGATACCCTCTCGCCCCACTGGGTGCAGGGGTTTGCGGAGGACGCCACCGGCACGCTCTGGGTGGCGAGCACGGGGCCGATCGTCGCCCGCTTCGATGGGACGACTTGGACGCGCGTCGCCCAATCCATTCGCGACGTGTGGACGCCCCTCGTCGCAGACGCCGACGGAACGATGTGGACGCTCCTTGCCGCTGAGGACGCCCCGGAAAGCCCTGAGACGCTGATTGGGTCGGGCGTGGTAGCCCGCTGGAATGGGCGTCGGTTCGTGCCCGTTCAAGACGATCGCTGGCAAGGGTTTGTGGCGACCCAAGACGGGCCGCTTTTTCACCGCGTCGCCGACGCCGCAGCTGCACGCAGCCGCGAAGGGCGCGTTCGCGTAGAGCTAACCCGCGCGGACGGTACCATCCGCGGGTGGTTCTGGTCCAGCGGCGGCCCAGCTCTCGCTCGCCTGTCTGACAGCGCAGGGCGCGTGTGGGTGCAGCGCGCACAAAACGGGGTGCTTAGTGTGCTCACCGTGGAGCGCAACGGCGTCGAACTGGCGCGCATCGAACCGGCCGGGGGGACCTGGATCGAGCAGGTTTTCGAGGATCGGCAGGGGAACGTGTGGGTCCATTCGCGCAGCTCGGGACTGATACAGATCACGGAAGAGCCCTTCCGTCGTTTCACCACCCAGGAGAACGCCCCCCGGTTTGCACTCCGCGCCGTTCAAGCTTCAGATGGTGCCATCCTCGTTAGCAGCGAGTGGGGCGTAGCGGGGCCAAACCTTGCTGTCATCCGGGAGGGCAACGTCACGCCTCAGGCGTTCGTGCCCCAGTCCGTGCCGCCGCCACTACGCAATGATATCGGAGACGAGGGCCACGTCCGGCTCGGCCACGTCACGACCGACGCGCGGGGACAGCGCTGGGCCCTCGTCAACCGCTACCTGCTGCGGCTCGACGGCGCCGAGGCATCCACCGCTTGGTCAACGCGCGGCCCCAGTCTCTGGGCGCTTCACACCGATCCGATGGATCCCCAGGCCCTCTGGCTGGGCGACACCGCCGGTGGCGTGTACCGCTACGATCGCCGCCGCGCCGCCGTGACGGATTCGCTGCAGGTCTCCGGGCGCGTGCATCAGATCCACCGGGGCCCGCGCGGTCGGCTCTGGGTGGGAACCGAGGACGGGCTCTGGACCCGCAACGCTCGTGGGACACTCGTCCGCCGGGCAGACACCGCCGTGGCTGGCCAGCCGGTGCGGGATTTGCTAAACGGTCCAGAGGGAGCCTTGTGGGCAGCTACGGCTGGTGGTGGGCTGATCCGCTTCCGTGACGGTGCAGCACAAGCGTTGCGCACGGACGAGGGGTTGCCTACGAATCACCTCTCGGCGGTTATGCTGGATGAACGTGGGTTTTTCTGGCTCAGCGGGCGACAGGCGCTATACCGTCTCCGGTACGATGACGTAAGCGCGGTGCTGGACGGGAGTCGGGACCGCGCCGACGTGGTGCACCTGCTCCCTTCCGCTGGCCACCTGGGTTCGAGCAACAAGCTGGCACAGGCCGCGCACGCGCAAGATGGCAGCTTTTGGTTCCCGTCGTTCAATGGCGTTACGCGCGTCGATCCGGCATTCTATGCGCGACAGTATGACGAACCGCTACCCACCCACATCGAGGCGGTGAAGACCGAACAAGGCACCACCTCGGCCTTGACAGATACCCTGCAGCTCCCAACGGGCGAGCGGACGCTCACCATCCAGTACACGGCTCCTGATCTACGCGCACCGTCACTCGTCCGCTTCCGCACGCGGCTGGAAGGCCGACAGGCCGGCTGGACGGACCAGGGCGCTGCGCGACAGGTAACGTATGGCGGGCTGCCCCCGGGGGACTACACCTTTCACGTGCAGGCCATGAACGCGGGCGGAGCGTGGCGACCGGCGGGTGCTAGGCTCGCTTTCACCGTGCCGCGCCGGTTTACCGAGACATGGTGGTTCGCAGGACTGTGCGTGCTGGGCCTCCTCGGACTCGGACTGACGGCGTACCGTTTCCGCGTGCGCGCGCTAAAAAGACGCCAGCGCATGCTGAACGCACTCGTGGACGAACGGACCCAACAATTAGAGGCCGAAAAGGAGACCGTCCTGGCCCAAGCAGAGGCGCTGCAGGGGCTCGATAATGCGAAGTCCCGCGTGTTTGCCAATATCTCCCACGAGTTCCGTACGCCGCTGACGCTCACGCTCGGCCCGCTCGATGATCTGAAAGACGGCCTGTACGGACCGCTGCCCCGTCCCGTCGTCGAACAAGTCGAGCTGGCGCGGCGCAACGCCAGCCGGGTGCTCGATCTCATCAACCAGTTGCTCGACGTCGCCCAACTGGAAGCCGGTCAGGTGCAACTCCAAGCCTATCCGGTTGATCTGGGGGCCCTGGTCGCGACCGCGGCGCAGGCCTTCGCGCCGCTGGCCGAACGGAAAGCCATCGCGCTCTCGGTGCAACGCCCGGACGCCACCGCGCCACTGGATGCCGGCACCGCTGTGTGGGCCAACCCCGAACAGCTTCAGACCATCCTGAACAATCTGCTCTCGAATGCTCTAAAGTTCACGCCCGAAGGCGGAAGCGTGCGCGTCGCGGTGGCGCTCGGGGACGACGTGGTGCGTGTTTCGGTTCGCGACAGTGGGCCCGGCATCCCGGCGGCGGACCTCCCGCACGTGTTCGACCGCTTCTACCGCGCCAATGAGGAGGGGGCGTACGGGCAAGTGGGGTCGGGCGTCGGGTTGGCGCTCACTAAGGAGCTGGTAGACCTGCACGGGGGCACGCTCACCGTCGACAGTGAAGAGGGCTTCGGCAGTCAGTTTGTGCTAACGCTGCCGCGGGGCCCTGATCACCTTCGGCCCGATGAAATGGTGGGGGCGGGCCAACCGCTCGACGCGTTTCCGGAGCCGCTTCAGCCGGCGCTTTTCCCCCCGTCGGGAAACAGGGGGGACCAGGCCCCTGCCCCCGACCGAGGTGATACGTCGTATGCAACCAGGTCAGATGCAGACGGCGAGGCCGACGACATGACTACCATTCTTCTCGTGGAGGATCATGCGGAGGTGCGGGCCTACATTCGGGCCCACCTTGCCGGCGACTATCGACTCATCGAGGCGGCAAACGGCCGCGAAGGGCTGGAGCGCGCCCGTACCGATTTGCCGGACCTCATCCTTTCCGATGTGATGATGCCCGAGATGGGTGGGGTCGAGCTTTGCCGTACCCTCAAGGAGGATCCCGAAACGGACTTCATCCCCGTCATTCTGCTCACAGCGCGCGCCGAGACGGAAGACCGAATCAGCGGGCTGGAGGAAGGGGCTGACGACTACCTGACGAAGCCGTTCGACATCGACGCGTTGCGGGCCCGGATCGACAACCTGATTCGGTCCCGCCAGCAGCTTCGGGAGCGGTTCAGCAGCCCGCCGCTTTCCATTCAGGCGGAGGCGGTATCAGCTGTTTCAATGGACCGCGAGTTCCTCGATGCGGTGCGTGCCACGATCGAGGCGCGGATGGGCGACGACGCGTTCACCGTTGATCAACTGGCCGATGCCGTGGGAATAAGCCGGGTCCACCTGTACCGGCGGCTCCAGGATCTTATCGGCGAGTCGCCATCAGCCCTGATCCGATCCGTTCGCCTGGAGCGTGCGGCTCAGCTGTTGGCTCAGCAGGCCGGCTCGGTCAGCGAGATTGCCTACGGCGTAGGGTTCAAGAGCATCTCCCACTTCTCCCGGGCCTTTCGTGCGCACTACGGGCACGTCCCGTCCGAACACCCGGTGCATCCATCCACCGAGTAACGTGCAGCGCAGCGGAGGCGTGGCCGGACGCCCGTTACCTGTAGGTTACCACGCCTTATCTGCTCGTAACATGTAACGTGCCGGCAACGGCTGGTAACGTGCTCGTTAGGGAATTGAGCGGAGCCCCTCCGACCTTGGCAATGCATCCGCGTTGCATCCCCCGGTTTCCACCACGAGGCGGTCTATGAGTGCCCCGCAGCCCCCCGGTCTCGCGCCGGGTCCACCCATCCTCGTTGCCGATAGCAGCGCGGACATGCGGCTGTATATCGAAGGGTGCCTGCATGCGCTCGGCCCGGTGCGTGTGATACAGGCTGCCGACGGCCGGGCGGCCCTTCAGGTGGCGCACGCCGTTCAGCCTGCTCTTGTCATCGCCGAACGCCTGATGGTGGGGCCGAGCGGCCGGGTGTTCTGCCGAGCCCTCGATGCTGACCCCCGAACGCGCGGCATTCCGGTGCTCATCATCGGCGATGAAGCGCCGTCTCCTCCCGCGATGGGCGATGGGTTTCTCGCCAAACCGTTCAATGCCACGCGCCTCCGGGGGGAGGTCGAGCGACTGCTCGGCCGACCGCTGGCGCCTCAACGCCTCCTTCCCTGACTCCTCACGATCTTCCGATCCGCCATGTCTGCTCTCACACGTTTGCCCCATATTTTACTCGTCGCCGTCCTCGCCGTGATTGGGGCAGCGTGTGGTGGAAGCGCCGCCGAGTCGGGCGGCGATGGGACGCTTGCGGGCCGTGCCAGCCCCGACACCACCGTCTTCTACAAAACCATCGGGGAGCCCGAGCAGCTTGACCCGGGCTTTGTGATGGAGAGCGAAGGCGGCGAGGTGCTGGCGACGACCTTCGAGCGGCTCCTGAACTTCAATCCGGAAGACATGACGCTGGAGCCAGGGGTCGCCACGTCGTGGACGGTGTCCGACGATGGACTCACCTACACCTTCCGCCTGCGCCCAGACGCGAAGTGGTCTGACGGCGTAGCCATCACGGCGCACGATTTTGAATACAGCTGGCTGCGCGCGCTCGCGCCCGAGACCGGGTCGGAGGTGGCCAGCTTGCTCTGGAAAATCGAAGGCGCCGAGGCCTACACCAAGTCGACGCCGGAAAACCGGGCGGCGGCCCGCGAGGCCGTGGCCATTGAGGCCGCCAACGACTCCACGTTCCGCGTCCGCCTGGTGCATCCGGTGGCGTATTTCGACCGCTACGCCGCTTTTGCGCAGCTCTCCCCGGTACCGCGCCATGTCATTGAGGAGCACGGCGACCAGTGGTCGCGCCCTGAAAACATGGTTTCGAACGGGCCCTGGACCGTGACGGAGTGGGCCACGCAGCAGCGCATCGTCGCCGAACGCAATCCCTACTACTGGAACGCGGAGGCCATTCCGTTTGACCGGGTCGAGTATCTCATCGCCCAGGCCAATATGGCCCAGTGGAATATGTTCGAGGCCGGTCAGGTCGATATTCTCAACCGGGTGCCCCAGACGTTCATCCCGCGCCTGCGCCGCGAGCAGCCGCCGGCGTTCCACGAAGGGCCGTTCCTGGCCACCTATTTCTACATGTTCAACGTCGACGAGCCGCCGGTGGATGACGTGCGCGTGCGGCAGGCGCTCAACTTGGCGGTGGACAAGTCCAAGATCGGGACGTTCGTGCTCAAGGGCGGGCAGGATCCGGGGGCGGGACCCACGCATCCGCTGCTTGCCGATATGGGCTACACGCCCCCCGAGGCGCCCGCGTTCGACCCGCAGCAGGCGCGCACCCTGCTGGCTGAGGCCGGCTACCCCGGTGGCGAAGGCTTCCCGCCGCTCAAGATCAGCTACAACACGCTGGAGAGCCACAAAGCGGTGGCCGAGTTTGTCCAGCAGGAGTGGAGCAAGAACCTGGGCATCAACGTCGAGCTGGAGAACATGGAGTGGAAGGTGTTCCTCGACGCCAACCGGGAGGGCGACTTCCAGATTGCCCGCCGGGGGTGGACTCCCGGCATCCTCGACCCCAAAGAACTTCTTGACATCTGGAAGGGCGATGAACCTGTCAACGTGTCCGGGTGGGCCAACGCCCGCTTCGACGAGTTGCTGGAGGAGTCGGACCGGACGGTAGACCAGGAGGCTCGCCTGGAGCTGCTCGCCGAGGCGGAGCGCGTGTGGCTCGAAGACGCCCCAGGCATCACGCTGTACTACTACCGCCAGCACAACATGGTGCAGCCCTGGGTCGACGGCTTCGCGGAAAACATGCTGGCGGCCTACCCGACGCGCCACTTCTCCATTCGGACGACGGCGCCGGCCCTCGCGAGCCAGTGAGGCGTCCGTATCGAGGCGACGCTGCGTCCCCGCCCCCCATCTCCGCCCTGCCATGTTTCGATACATTCTCAAACGGCTGGTCAGCTCGGTGCTGGTGCTGGTCATCATCGTGACGGCCTCGTTCTTCATCATGCGCGTGGCACCCGGCGGGCCCTTCGACACCGAGCGGTCGATGCCGGAGGAGGTGCTGCAGAATATCCAGGCCAAGTACAACCTCGACAAACCCCTCTGGCAGCAGTACCTCCTCCAAATGAAAAGCATCATGCTGGAGGGGGACTTCGGCCCGTCCATGAAGTACCCGAACAAGTCGGTGAACGATATTCTGGCCGAGGGGCTGCCCGTGAGCATGACGCTTGGCGTGCAGTCCCTCGTCGTGGCGCTGCTCATCGGCTTGCCGGCGGGACTGATCGCCGCGCTCAAGCAAAACCAGTGGGCGGACTATACGGCGATGACGGGCGCCATGGTGGGCATCTCGATCCCCAACTTCGTGCTGGGCCCGATCCTCATCGCACTGTTCGCCATTGAGCTGCCGTGGTTTGCGGCGGCCGGGTGGAATAGCCTGAGCGCGGGTCTCGTCCCGTACCTGCAGACGAGCGTGCTGCCGAGTCTCGCACTGGGGAGTGCGTATGCGGCGTATGTGGCGCGGCTCACACGGGGTGGGATGCTGGAGATCACCCGGCAGGACTACATCCAGACGGCGCGCGCCAAAGGATTGCGCGAGTGGCTCATCGTGCGGCGCCACGCGCTCCGTGGGGCGCTCATCCCGGTCGTCAGCTACCTGGGGCCGGCCTTCGCCGGGATGCTCACCGGCTCGATCGTCATCGAGCAGATCTTCAATATTCCCGGGCTGGGGAGTCACTTTGTCAACTCAGCCTTCAACCGCGACTACCCGCTCGTGCTGGGCACCATCGTCCTCTATTCGGGACTGCTGGTCGTCCTCAATCTGGTCGTCGACATCGCTTACACGGTGCTCGACCCGCGCGTCAGCTACGAGGACGCCTAATGGCGACCGCGGCTGTCTACTTCTTTGCTCGCTCTCGTTCCGTGAGATCCCCCCGTTGCCATGGGTGACGCCCCGCGCATCCCGCCTCTCCAATCCGATCCCGCGGACGAGGTGCCCGGCCCGGTATCTCCTTCGCTGAAGGGGCCGGTGCCCGCGAGCGACCCGTCGGCGCCGACGGGCTCGCCCGAGTCCCTGGTAAAGGGCACGAGCCTGTGGCAGGACGCCATGCGGCGCCTCGTGCGCAACAAGGCGGCCGTCACCGGCGCGATGGTCGTGCTGCTGATGGCCGTGGCCGCGCTTCTGCTGGAGCCCATCAGTCGCTACGTCACCCGCTTCACCTACGACGAGATGCACCTCGCCGTAGAGCCGAAGCCCATGGGGGCGCAGAGTGTGCCCCAGGTGTACGCCCGCCTCGATGACTCCGTCCCCTTCGCGCGCGTCGATGCGGATGGCAACGGCGCCCTCGACGCCGTTGAGCTGTCGGCCATGCTTCAGCAGCAGCAGTTCAGGCGGTACGATGCGAATGCGAATGGCCGCCTCGACGCCAACGAACTCCCGGCCTTACCGGCCAATGCCATGGGGCGGCCGACCGTCGAGCAGCTGGACACCGACGGCGACGGTGCCCTCTCGGTCGGCGAGTTGGGACCGCACCTCAACGTCCTTCCAGAGAGCGAGGCGCAGTTCTTCATCCGTCAACACGCGGAGACCGCAGACGAGAGTACCCTCAGCCGCGCCGAGTATTCCGGCCTTCCGCAGCCGGAAACGCACTGGCTAGGGACCGATCCATTGGGCCGCGACATGCTGACGCGGCTCATCATGGGCGCGCGCGTCTCACTCATGGTGGGCTTCATTGCCACGCTCGTGAGCTTCTTTATCGGCATCCTCTGGGGCGCCACGGCCGGCTTCCTCGGCGGCCGGATCGACAATCTGATGATGCGGTTCGTGGACGTTTTGTACGGCCTGCCCTTCCTGTTCTTGGTGATTCTGCTGATGGTCATCTTCCAAGACATCCCGGCCAACCAGAAGCTCTACCTGCTCTTTTTAGCGCTCGGTGCGGTCGGGTGGCTTACCGTGAGCCGCATCGTGCGCGGGCAGGTCATCTCCCTGAAAGAGAACGAATACGTGGAGGCCGCCCGGGCACTGGGCGTCTCCAAGACGACGATCATTCTCCGGCACCTCATTCCCAATGCACTCGGCCCCATCATCGTGTACGCTACGCTCACGGTGCCCGGCGTGATGCTGGCCGAGGCCTTCCTCTCGTTCCTGGGGCTCGGCGTGCAGGCGCCGTATGCCTCGTGGGGGTCGTTGGCCGCCGATGGGGCCGATGCGTTCCGCGAGTATCCGTGGCTCATCATCTGGCCCGGTCTGGCCTTGGCCGTTACGCTGCTCGCGCTCAACTTTTTGGGGGATGGTCTCCGCGACGCGCTCGACCCGCAAGCGCGCACCGACTGATTTTTGTCGGGCGTGTAGGGACGGGCATGCAGGGAACCGGCTGCGCTGTGGTGGCCGATCTCAATCTTCACCACGCAACATTCAACGCACAATCCGCAACACGCCATGTCCGACCCGCTTCTCGCCGTTGACAACCTCCACGTTCAGTTTGCCACGGAGGATGGGGTGCTGCCCGCCGTGCGGGGCCTGTCGTTTGAGCTGGAGGCCGGACAGACTCTGGGGCTCGTGGGCGAGTCGGGCTCGGGGAAGAGCGTAACGGCGAAGGCCATCATGGGGTTGATTCCGTCGCCTCCTGGAGACGTCACGGCCGGCACGATTCACCTGGAAGGGCGCGACCTGCGCCGGATGTCGCGCGCAGACCTCCGGCAGCTCCGCGGCAACGAGATGTCGATGATCTTCCAGGACCCCATGACCAGCCTGAACCCCTTCCTGCGCATCAGCCGCCAATTGACGGAGGTGCTGCAGGTGCACCAGGGCGCCTCCGAAGCGCAGGCGCGCACGCAGGCCATCGAGATGCTGTCGCTCGTCGGGATTCCTGATGCGGCCGGACGCATCGACCAGTATCCGCACCAGTTTTCGGGCGGGATGCGGCAGCGCGTGATGATCGCGATGGCGCTGCTGTGCGAGCCCAAGCTGCTCATCGCCGACGAGCCGACGACGGCACTCGACGTGACCATCCAGGCGCAGATCTTAGACTGCATCAAGGACCTGAAGGCGCGCGTCGGCACAAGCGTCATTCTCATCACCCACGACCTGGGTGTGGTGGCGGGGATGGCCGACCGCGTCCTCGTGATGTACGCGGGGCAGGCGGCCGAGTCGGCCCCCGCCCGCGCGCTGTTTCGGCAGCCCGCGCATCCGTACAGCGCGGGCCTGCTGCACTCCATCCCGCGGCTCGACCAGCGGGGCCGTCGTCTGCAGCCCGTGGAGGGCCTCCCGCCCGACGCGACCCGTCTGCCAACGGGCTGTCCGTTCCACCCGCGCTGTAGCGACGCCACCGCCGTCTGCGCGGAGCGTGAGCCGCCCCGCCGCCCGTTTGGTCCTACGCATCATGCCTTCTGTCACCACCCGCTTCGGGACACCCCCGCCACCGCCTAGCATTTCCTGTCCATCGCGTACCATGCCTTCTTCCTCCCTACGGCCGCCGCTTCCACGCTTCGCGCCCCCGACACCGAACGGGGCCGCCGCTGATTCCCCACGGGCGATCGATGACCCCGCCGTGCTCGTCCGCGCGGACAACCTGCAGGTGCACTTCCCGCTCCACAAGGGCGTCCTGCAGCGCCCGGTGGGGGTCGTGCAGGCGGTCGATGGGCTGACGTTCGACATCCGGCGACGCGAGACGCTCGGGCTCGTCGGCGAGTCGGGCTGTGGCAAGTCGACCACCGGGCGGGCGCTGCTTCAATTGCAGCGCCCCACCGCCGGCCGCGTGACGTTCGAGGGCACCGACCTGACGGCGTTATCGGAGCGGGCGCTCTTCCCGTTTCGGAAGCATATGCAGATGATCTTCCAGGACCCCTACGCGAGCCTCAATCCACGGATGACGGTGGGCGACATCGTGGCCGAGCCGCTTCGCACGCACGGGCTCGCCCACGGCCAGCGCGCGCTCCGCCGGCGCGTGCAGGACCTGATGACCCAGGTGGGCCTCGATCCACGCTACATCCGTCGCTATCCCCATGCGTTCTCAGGCGGCCAGCGTCAGCGCATCGGGATCGCCCGGGCGCTTGCTACGAATCCCCAGTTCATCGTGTGCGACGAGCCCATCAGTGCGCTCGACGTGTCCATCCAGGCGCAAATCATGAACCTGATGCAAGACCTGCAGGAGGAGTTCGACCTCACGTACCTCTTCATTGCGCATGACCTGTCCGCGGTTCGTCACATCTCCGACCGGATCGCGGTGATGTACCTGGGCCAGATTGTGGAACTGGCAGACGCCGAGGCGCTCTATGACGCGCCGAAGCATCCGTACACGCAGGCGCTCATCTCCGCTGTGCCCATCCCGGATCCCGAGGTGGAGGCCGAGCGCACACGCGTCGTGCTCGACGGCGAGGTGCCCAGCCCGGTCGACCCGCCCGCGGGATGTCGGTTCCACACCCGTTGCCCGGCGCTGAAAGCCAATCCGTCATTGCGCACGCGCTGCACGACCGAGACGCCGGTGTTACGCGAAGTGAAGGGCGACCATCAAGTGGCTTGCCACCTGTACGATACGGGGCCGAGCCATGAGCTGCCGCCCCAAGCCGCCCCATAGAGGGTGCGGCGGCTCAGAACGGCGCGTCGTCGATGGGGGGCTGCGGAGCGCTGAAGCCGTCGCCGCTGCTCGCCGAGCCGTTGCCCATGTTGCCGCCCTCGTTGGGCGCGGGGCCGCCGCCGGCGCCCTGGCTCTCGTAGCGTGTCGTCAGGTTTTCGAAGAGCGCGTATTGGTTGACGAACGCCAACTCCACGGTGCCGATGGGGCCGTTGCGCTGCTTCCCGATAATGATCTCGGCGATGCCTTCCGTGGAGTTGCCCTGCTCGTCGACGGTGATGCCGTAGCGCTCGGCCCGGTAGATGAAAGCCACGACGTCCGCGTCCTGCTCGATGGAGCCGCTTTCTCTGAGGTCCGAGAGCTGCGGTCGCTTGTCGCCGCCGCGGTTCTCGACGCCGCGGTTGAGCTGCGAGAGCGCGATGACGGGCAGGTTGAGCTCTTTGGCTAGCCCTTTGAGCGAGCGCGAGATATGGGCGATCTCCTGCTCGCGGTTCGCGTTCTGACGGGCGCCCGAGCCCTGCATGAGCTGCAGATAGTCCACCACGACGAGGCCGATGTCGTGCTCGGCCTTGAGGCGGCGGCACTTGGCGCGCAGCTCCAGCACGCTCAGCCCCGGCGTGTCGTCGATGAAGATCTCGGCCTCGGAGAGCTTACCGGCCGCGCGGGCGAGCTTCTGCCAGTCCTCGTCCGTCATCCGTCCCGTGCGGGCCGCCTGCGCGTTCACGCGCGCCTCGGAGGTGAGCATGCGCTGGGCGAGCTGCTGCGCGCCCATCTCCAGCGAGAAGATGGCCACGCCCGTCTGGTGCTCCGGGTGCGTCGAGGCGTTGAGCCCACAGGCCAGAGCGAAGGCCGTCTTCCCCATGGACGGCCGTGCAGCGATGATGATGAGGTCGGACGGCTGCCAGCCGCTCGTGAGGCGGTCGAGCCGGTGGAAGCCGCTCGGCACGCCCGTGATGCCGCCCTCCTGGCCGTGGATGGCCTCCAGCCGCTCCAGCGTGTCTTTAACCACGTCGTTCATCGACGAGGCCGCCTTGCGGAGCTGGTTGTCGGAGATCTGAAAGATCTTGCTCTCCGCTTTGTCGAGCAGCTCGAAGGCGTCGGCGCTCGAATCGTACGCCTCGCCGACCAGGCCGGTCATCGTCTCGATCAGCTTGCGGAGGAGCGACTTCTCCGCGATGATGCGCGCGTGATACTCGACGTTGGCCGCCGAGGCGACCTGTGTGGTCAGCTCGGTGAGGTAGTACGGCCCGCCGATGCTCTCCAGTTCGTCGCGCCGCTTCAGCTCGTCGGTCAGCGTGACGAGGTCGACCGGATTCCCCCGCTCAAAGAGGCTGAGGATGGCCATGTAGATGTTCTGGTGCTTGCTGCTGTAGAAGGCCTCCGGCGGGAGAATTTCGATGGCCTTCGGGATGGCCTCCCGTTCGATGAGCATGGCGCCCAGCACCGACATCTCGACGTCGGTGGCCTGCGGCGGGACGCGGCCGGACTTCTCGTGCACGGCCTCGGCCTGCGCGCGTTTGCGACGGCTTTGGCTGCCTCGCATCTTGTCGAGGGGGTACGACGGCCGCGCGCTGTCGTCGATGTTGAGACGAGGCTGAGATTGGTTGTCTTCGGCCATGGGGGAGCGGTGGCAACAAGATGCAGGCACGGAGCGGGTCCCGCGCCCGTGCATTCACGCAGTTCGACGGCAGCAGGCGTCGTCAATCGGTCAGCTCATCATAGCGCGTCCGAAGTAGCTTCATGTCTTCCCAGGTGGGGCGTTTCCAGTTGGCGTTGCGCAGCAAGGCGGCGGGGTGGTAGGTGGCCATCACGGGAATGCCATAGAAGTCGTGCTCTTTGCCGCGCAGCGACCCGAGCGCGGAGCTCCGGTCGAGCAGGGTGTTTGCCGCGACCTTCCCCACGCACAGGATGATCTTGGGCTGGATCAAGGCAATCTGTTTGTACAGGATGGGAAGGTGCGCCTCAACCTCCTCCGCGTTCGGGTTTCGATTGCGGGGCGGACGGCTTTTGAGGATGTTGGTAATGTACACATCCTCACGCTCGAAGTTAATAGCCTCCAGGATTTTATCCAGCAATTTTCCGGCCCGCCCCACGAACGGCTCGCCCTGCTTGTCTTCGTCGGCTCCCGGGGCTTCGCCGATGATCACCAGATCCGCGTCCGGGTCGCCGACGCCGAAGACGGCGTGCTCGCGGTCCTCGTCGATCGGAACGAGTTCGTGCGCGTCGACCCAGGCCTCGACCTCCTCCAACGAGGTCATGTTCTTGTACGGCGCATCGTCGGGAATGAGGGCTTCTATCCGTTCAGACGGTGGGAGCGATGCATCTTCGGTCGGGTCCACTTTGTTGCCGAACAGGTCGTAGTTGGGCATGGTGGGGTCGTGAGCGTCTTGGTCATCAGAAGCAGCGGGTGGAGGCGCGTCGTCAGGCCTGTCGAGCGGCACGAGGGGGCCGTGCAGCGACGTTTCGTGCTCGAGGGCGCGGCGGAGATCTTGCAGCAACGATCTCATGGAGAAGCGGCGTCAGCGAAGGGCAGTCAGAGGGCCGATCAGTCCCCGGAAGGAGCGCTACGACGAAGCGCCGTTCGACGTGCCGGCACCAACGCGCACGGCAGCGACGCAGTCTAGCAGCACGTTGGCGACTTCGGGCTTCGAGAGGATGGGAAGCTCTTCCTTGTAGCCGTCGCGGTGGAGCAGGGTGACGCGGTTCGTCGTCGTGCCGAACCCGGCGCCCTCTTCCAGCGGGTTGTTGAGCACAATCCAGTCGAGGTTTTTCTCGTTCAGCTTGCGCCGGGCATTTGCGATGCCGTCGTTGGTTTCCAACGCGAAGCCCACGAGTTGCTGGTACGGCCGTTTCTGCTCGCCCAACGACTTCAGGATGTCGGTCGTGCGCCGGAAGCGGAGGACCAGCTCGTCCGAGTCGTCCTTCTTGATTTTAGAAGGGGCCATGCGAGCCGGGGTATAATCCGCGACGGCCGCGGCCATGAGCACGAGGTCGGCGTCGGCGTATTGCTGGACGGCGGCGTGCATCTCTTTGGTCGTCGTCACGTCGACGCGGTGTACGCCGGGTGGCGTCTCCAGGCACGTGGGTCCGCTGACGAGCGTGACGTTGGCGCCACGGTCCGCCGCGGCACGAGCGAGCGCATACCCCATCGTGCCCGTCGACCGGTTTGTGACGACCCGAACGGGGTCGATAGGCTCCTGGGTCGGGCCAGCGGTCACCAGGACGTTGAGCCCGGCAAACGAATCGTGCGTGGCTGCGGGCCATCCGTCGTCTCCCGACGACGGCGCAGACGGAGCGTCCGGGTGCGAGGCCGCGTTTTCTGGTGCGGCGTCGGGGGCGGCGTCCGGTGCAGCCTGGGGGGCTGACAGGTCGGGATCTTCCATGCCCGGGCGGTCCGGGGCCGTGTCGCCTTGGGTGGCCTCTCCAAACTGGGGAGGGGCGCGGAAATCCGCCGGCTCGCTAAAGGCCGCGTCGTCGTCAAAATCGAATGGGCTGTCGAAGTCGTCTTCCTCCTCGTCGCGCTCCTCGATCATGCGCGTCACCTGCTCGGCGATGGACGCCGGCTCCGGGAGGCGGCCCTGGCCCACGAGTCCGCTGGCCAGCGCGCCGTGCTCGGCAGGCATCACGGTGTAGCCCAGTGCGCGAAGCCGCTCCAGGTTGGACTGCGTGGCCGGGTGGCGGTACATGTCGCGGTCCATTGCCGGGCAAACGAGGACAGGGCACTCGGCCGACAGCGCCGTGGCCGTCAGCATCGAGTCGCTGAACCCGTAGGCGAGCTTGGCCACGGTCTGCGCGGTGGCCGGGGCGACCACGAACACGTCGGCCCAGAGGCCAAGCGTAACGTGCTTCGTCCAGGCGTCTTCCGCAGACTGGCCGGAGTCCTCGGGGAACAGGTCGGTCAGCACCTCGCGACCCGAGAGCGTCCCGAGCGTCAGTGGAGAAATAAACCGCGTGGCGTCCTTCGTCATGATCGTCTGCACGTCGGCGCCGGCCTTGCGCAGCAAGCGCACGAGCAGGGCAGACTTGTAGGCGGCGATGCTCCCGGATACGCCAAGCAGAACGCGGCGGTCCAGCAAGGAATCTTGGATCTCAGGGGACGCCATGACGGGTCAGCGGATTGGGAGCAAGAAGGGGTGACGAGGAGTGGCAGCAGGAAGCGGCCCCGGCGACGGGGCAAAATGGCCCCCTTGGCGTGCTCGCTTCAGGGACGTGGAGGGCTGGAAGGTTCGCCGGGGGGCGGGTTACTCGTTGGAGTTGCGATGATACAGCTCATCGTTTTTGAACTCCCCGATCGCAATCTCCGTGGGCTCCGGTTGTAGCTCATACTCGACGGAGATTTTGGCCTGCTCTTCCTGCATGCGCGCGTCCTCCATCTCCGGGCCAAAGCCCTCGAAGTACGAGAGTTTGTCCTCGAGTTCCGACCGCTTGTTGGACGCTACTTGGCGGGCCCGCTTGGCGGCGATCGCAACCGATTCGTACAGGTTGCCCGTTTTTTCAGCGAGTTCGTCGACATCGAGGGTTTCAATAGCCATAAGCCGTTGGCAGGTTCAGGTCGATGATAAAACAACAGAATCTAACGGTTGAGAAACTGACGGATGAGGACTAAAGTTTCCTCGACGGCGCGGTCCAGGTCATCGTTCACCACGACGGCATCGCAGGCGCCGCGCTGCTGCATTTCCATCTCGGCGCGCTCGATGCGCGTCCTGAAACTGTCGTCCGATTCCGTGCCGCGTGTCTCCAACCGCCGCCGCAACTCCTCCATGGACGGCGGTGCGATGAAGAGAAGTAGTGCGTCATCGCCGTAGCGGCGTTTCACGTTGAGGGCGCCGCGCACGTCGATGTCGAGCAGCACCGGATGCTCCGCGGCTTTCGTTTCTACCTCAGAGCGGAGCGTGCCGTAGTAGTCTCCGGAATACACCTCCTCGTACTCGAGGAGCTCGCCCGCGTCGGCCAGTTCGTGGAATCGTTCTTCGGACACGAAGTAGTAGTCTTCGCCATTCGTCTCGTCGGACCGCGGGGCCCGCGTGGTGGCCGACACAGAGAATTCGACGTCCGGCATCGCCTCCATGACGCGGTGGGCGATGGTCGTTTTCCCGGCTCCACTGGGAGCCGTCAGTACAATGATGTCGAGGGTGGGCATGCGGCGTTGAAGGGTTGGGAAGCTGTTTGGCGGACTGTCTGAGGCCTGCGACTTCGTGGATCTCGCGCAAAACGGCTTCTGCACTCGCCCGGTAGCACCGCTACAGGGCTCGCTTGAGCGCCGTTTTGCTGCGTCGCCCACTGTGTCTCGGCTTCTCATCCATCCACCAAACAGCTTCTGGAAGGTTGAAAAGCTGGGGGCAGGCCGGGCGGACGCGCGCGTCCACCGTTCATCGATGCGTCTCCTCCCTCCTCCCCCACCTCGCTCCCGGCATCCTGTTTATTCCACATTGCGGACCTGCTCGCGGATCTTCTCGACGGCTTCTTTCATCTGCACGGCGTGCTCGGTGATGGTGGCGTCGTTGGCCTTCGAGCCGATCGTGTTGACCTCGCGGTGGATCTCCTGCGTGATGAACTTGAGCTTGCGTCCGACGGCATCTTCGTTGGCGAGCGCTTCGCGGAAGAGGTCCAGGTGCGAGTGGAGGCGCACGCACTCTTCGGTGACGTCAAGCTTGTCGGCCAGGATGGCGACTTCAGCTTCCAGCCGGTCGGGGTCGATGCGGTCGTCGTCCATCAGCCGGGCGAGGCGCTTCTCCAGCCGGTCGCGGGCGGCGTCCACCCGATCCGGAGCGCGGTCCTCGACGGCTTGCAGGTGCTCGCCGATGGCGTCGATGCGGGTTTCGAGGTCAGTGCGGAGCGCATGGCCTTCCTGGCGGCGCATCGTGCGGAGCTGCTCGATCGCTTCGCCGAGCGCCACCTGCACGGCGTCCCAGGCCTCCTCGTCCACCGTCTCGTCTTCGTCCTCCACCGTGGTGAACACATCGGAAAAGTGCAGAAGGTGCTCCAGCTGAATGGAGGCTTGCAGCCCGGCGGCATTGCGGAGTCGGTCCAGCAGCCGCCGGTAGCTGGCAGCGCGCTCCGCGTCTACTTCGATAGGGAGCGACTCGTCCTCCTCGCCCTCCACCTGCACGTTTACATTGAAGCGGCCCCGCTCGAAGGCTTGCTTAATGTGCGCCTGCAAGTCGCCCTCGTGCGCGGCGAGGCTGCTAGGCAGGCGGGCCGACACGTCGCAGTGCCGGTTGTTCACCGCACGGATCTCGACGGTGGCCGTGATGGTGTGGACCGTGGCGGTGCCCCGCCCGAATCCGGTCATGCTAGCAATCATGGCGATCCGTGCTCCAGGAAGCACGCAGTTGTGCGATGGGAACGAGTGCGCGGAATGAGTAAACAAAAGAAAGCCGAGTCTTCATGCGACTCGGCTCTCCGGACGGCGCGCGGACAGCGCGGAGCGCCGGCTGCCCGCAGCGAGAAAAAGCGGAGGGGGAGGGATTCGAACCCTCGGTACCGCAGGGCGGCACACTCGCTTTCCAGGCGAGCCCCTTCGACCGCTCGGGCACCCCTCCGTGGAATATCAATTGTCGACTGACACATGTCGCATGCGGCGCTACATCGTCAATCGACCGTCGGCTACACTTGCATGATCTCTTCTTCTTTGCGCTCGACGAGCTGGTCGACCTTGTCGGTGTACTCGTCGGTCAGTTCTTGGAGGTCTTGCTCCGCAGCGTACCGCACGTCCTCCGATAGGTTTTCTTCTTGCTCGACTTTCTTGAGCCGCTCCTTCGCGTTGCGCCGCGTGTTGCGGATGGAGATGCGCGCTTCTTCGGCCCGCTCGCTTGCCTTCTTCGCCAGTTCTTTGCGCCGCTCCTCGGACAGCGGCGGGACGGGGACGCGGATCTGCGAGCCGTCATTGGACGGATTGAAGCCGAGGTCCGACTTCATGATGGCCTTCTCGATGTCCTCCAGCGCGTTGGCGTCGAAGGGTTGGATGAGGAGCAGGTCGGCCTGGGGGGCGGTGACGCTCGCAATCTGCTCCAGCGGCGTCTGGCTCCCGTAGTAATCGACCTTGATGGTCTGCAGCATGGCCGGCGATGCCCGTCCGGTGCGGATGGATTGGAGTTCCGCACGGAAGTGCTGGAGGGCCTTTTCCATGCCCTGCTTCGCTTCCTTCAGTGTTTGATCGATCAAGTCGTCAGGCATCGGTCCGCACTTGTGGTTGATGATCTCAGAGGAGGGGGCCTGTCACGCAGGCACACGCTCCGCCGCGGCTTGCGTTTCATCCCAGTGCACTGTGGTGCCCACCTGCTGGCCCAGGAGCACGCGGCGCAAGTTTCCTGGCGTTCCCATGTTAAACACGATAATGGGCATGTCGGATTCCTGGCACAGCGTAAACGCCGTCATGTCCATCACCCGGAGCCCCCGGCTGATCACCTCGCTGCCGTGGATGGCAGCGAACTGTTCGGCCTCGGGGTCCTCTTCCGGGTCGGCCGTAAACACGCCGTCGACGCGCGTCCCCTTCAGGATTGTCTGCGCTTCGATCTCCAGCCCGCGGAGCGCCGCCGCCGTGTCGGTCGTGAAGTACGGATTACCCGTCCCCGCGCCAAAGATGACGACGCGGCCCTTCTCCAGATGGCGGATGGCACGCCGGCGGATGAACGGCTCGGCGATCTCCTCCATCTTGATGCTGGACTGCAGCCGCGTCTGGAGGTTGATCTGTTCGAGGGCGTCTTGCAGGGCCATGCCGTTGATCATCGTCGCGAGCATGCCCATGTAATCGGCGTGGGCGCGCGTCATGCCCTGCATGGCGTTTTGCACCCCACGAAAGATGTTGCCGCCCCCGATGACCACCGCGACCTCCACGCCGAGCTCGACGGCTTTCTTGATCTCGTCCGCGTACATGCGCAGCACGGCTTCGTCGATGCCGTACGCCTTGTCGCCGAGCAGTGCCTCGCCACTGAGCTTCAGGAGGACGCGCCGGTATGTGGGGGTTGGCTGTTCGATGTTAGGGGCTCGGTTGTCCGAAGGCTCCATCGCGTGCGGCACCAATCTACAATCGGCAATTGGCAATCCAAAATCGAATCAGTCGCCCAGCGCGTAGCGGACGAACCGCTTCACCTCCACCCCGGCGTCATCGAGCATCTCTTGGACGGAGACGGACGCGTCCTTCACGAAGGATTGCTCCAGCAGCACGTTGTCTTCGAAAAAGCGCTCCAGCTTGCCCTCGGCAATGCGGTCGATGATGTGCTCGGGCTTGCCGTCGCTGAGCGCGGCCTCCCGGGCAATCTCTTTTTCTTTGTCCTGCACCTCTTCGGGGACCTCCTCGCGGCGTACGGCGATCGGGTCCAGCGC
>JAAAPH010000209.1 GCA_009908415.1 Bacteroidota bacterium | reverse complement strand
CCGCTAGCAGAAGCAGGTACGTCCATCCCGTACTGGACGCAAGCACCGGGCGGGGCCGCATTATCGTGAGGGGGGATTGTGCGCGAGAGATGATCCGCGCGGTTCAAGCAGCAGCGCGGGTGCTTGTTCCGGGCAAGGACTCGCCGTATGTTGCCATGATTGGACACGGCACAAAACGATGATCCGCGCCGTGCGTATGTACGACGCAGCATCGAATCCCTTCCACGACGCCATCGGGCGCAACATGGCTAGTTCTATCGTCGATGAGTTGTTCGACCGGCTGATTCACGCCTTTCCTGCGGACCACAGTTACGGGCATAGCGATTTCGCCGCCGAGCCCATGCCGGCTCCAGTCGCACAGTTCTTGGATCAACTCCTGCAGCGCCGGCTCGATCTGGAGATGCGCAACATGCGCGACGCCACCTCCGCCTGGGTCGACGCCGGCCATCCTGAGGTGCACGACGCCGCGCGGGCGTTTCGGACCGCCATCCAGCCGCACGTGCGCATACCCCGGTCCGAGTGGGGCAGCGTACTGCGTCGCGCCGTCCAGCGGGTCACCGCATACCTGATCCATCCGACCCAAACGATGACGAACTTCGTATTCGGCGATCAGGACGGGGACCGCTCTGCAGATAGCATTCGTGAGCGCGTCCGTTTCTTCTCGGCGTACCCCTACCTGCGGGAGGCCGTCGACGCGCTCATCGAACGCGAGAGTGCGTCGTCGCTCCCGCGGAGCCGGTTTCAGGCGGCCCTCCGCCGCGTCGACGAGCAGATGACCGCCGATTACGACGCCGACGATTGGATGCGCCTCATCGACCCCCTCTTCCGCCTGATGGAGCTGACCTCCCAGCGCGGCGTCCCGGTGTCGTTCCTGCAGACCTTTTTTCAGAGCAAGAACGCCTCCGACATCGTGCAGCGGTTGCAGGCGGCCAGCCTGGAACGAGGCACAACCGTCCTGGATCGACCGGGCCTGCGGCGGTTGATTGCAGCGCGTGCCGTTCCCTCCGGCGATGCGGCGCCCGACTCGCCCCCCACGCCTCCGTCGCCCGCGAACTCGGCGGATCAGCAGGCGCCATCCCATCGGAATACCAGCGCCTCTGCGTCCTCCGAACCGGCGGATGCGTCGTCGGATGCGTCGTCGGATGCGTCGTCGAAGGCCGCCGAAGGGCCCACGCCGCTGTGGAAACAGTTTCAGGACGCCGGCGGCCTCTCCACCGACCACCAGACGCCGTCGCAGGCGCCCAAGCCCGTGAACGAGGTGGCCGATGGCGCGCCGCTCTGGCAACGTTTTCGCCCGGCGTCCACGTCGTCGGACGCCCAGCCGTCGAACGCCCAGCCGTCGAACGTGCAGCGGTCAAACGCGCAGCAAACGGAGGCCGAGCGGGACTTGGCGCCGCTGGAGCGCGCGGTGATGGGTGAGCGCGGTCCTGCCAACCGTGACCTCTTTGTGCGCGAGCTCTTCAACGGGGCGGCAGAGGACTACCGCCAGACGCTGCAGCGGCTACGTGAGGCGCCCAACTGGACGCGTGCGTCGCAGATCATCGCGCAGGACGTCTTTCGCACGCACCGGGTCAACATCTACAGCGAGCCCGCCGTGCTCTTCACCAATGCCGTCGAGGATCGCTTCCGCCAGCGCTCATGACGCCGCGCCGCTGGAGGGCTGTTGACGGATCCCGCGCTAGGGACTAGTTTCCGGGCGCACCCTTCTTCTGATGGATTCGACCGCCCCTTTATGCGTGACGACAACGGCCCGTCCCAGCCGCAACAGAAAGATCTTTTCGCCGACCTGGAGCGCCGCCGTGAGGAGGCCGCCCAGGGCGGTGGTCCGGAGCGCATCGAGCGCCAGCATGAGAAAGACAAGCTCACCGCCCGCGAGCGGCTCGACATACTGCTCGACGACGGCTCGTTCGAAGAGCTCGGCGCGTTCGTCCGCCATCAGGTGTCCGACTTCGGCCTCGACGAGAAGCGGCCCTACGGCGACGGCGTCGTGACCGGTTACGGCACCATCGAGGGGCGGCTCGTCTACGTCTTCAGCCAGGACTTCACCGTGTTCGGCGGCTCGCTGGGCCGGGCGCACGCCGACAAGATCGTGCAGATCATGGAGCTGGCCCTGCAGAACGGTGCGCCCGTGATCGGCCTGAACGACTCGGGCGGGGCGCGCATCCAGGAAGGCGTCGTCTCGCTCGGCGGCTACGCCGACATCTTCAAGCTGAACACGGACGCGTCGGGCGTCGTGCCGCAGATCTCCGCCGTGATGGGGCCCTGCGCGGGCGGGGCCGTCTACAGCCCCGCCATCACGGACTTCACCTTCATGGTCGAAGGCACGAGCTACATGTTCGTGACGGGGCCGAACGTCGTCAAGACCGTGACGCAGGAGGACGTGACGAGCGAAGAGCTGGGCGGTGCCGCAGCCCACGCGTCGAAGAGCGGCGTGGCGCACGTCACCTGCGCGAACGACGTGGACTGCCTGCTGCGCCTCCGTGAGCTGGTGGGCTACCTGCCGGCCAACTGCGAGGAGCCGCCGCCGCGCGCCGCCGGCAACCGGGCGAGTTCGTTCGACGCCGAGGAGCTCAACACGCTCGTGCCGCCCGCGCCCAACAAGCCGTACGACATGCACGACGTCATCCGGCGCATCTCCGACGACGGCGACTTCTTCGAGATCCAGCCCGACTACGCGCGCAACCTCATCGTTGGCTTCACGCGGCTGGACGGCCACCCGGTGGGGGTCGTCGCCAACCAGCCTGCCGTGCTCGCCGGTGTGCTCGACATCGATGCCTCGCTCAAAGGCGCGCGGTTCGTGCGCTTCTGCGACGCGTTCAACATCCCGCTCCTCATCTTCGAAGACGTCCCCGGCTTTCTCCCGGGCACGGACCAGGAGTGGAACGGCATCATCAAGCACGGCGCCAAGCTGCTCTACGCGCTCTGCGAGGCCACCGTGCCTAAGGTCACCGTCATCACGCGCAAAGCCTACGGCGGCGCGTACGACGTAATGAACTCGAAGCACATCGGCGGCGACCTCAACTTCGCCTGGCCTACGGCCGAGATCGCCGTGATGGGGCCGAAGGGCGCCGTGGAGATTATCTACCGCCGGCAGATCCAGCAGGCCGACGATCCGGAGGCGAAGAAGGACGCGTTCATCGAGCAGTACCGCGAGAAGTTCGCCAACCCGTATGTGGCGGCCGAGTACGGCTACGTGGACGATGTGATCAAGCCGAGCGCGACGCGTCGTCGCCTCATCCGCGGCTTCGACATGCTGCGCAACAAGGTAGTCAATGCGCCGCCAAAGAAACACGGCAATATCCCCCTCTGACCGTATCCTGCGGCTGGATGGGCGTCATCCATTCCCGACGTTCTCGCCCTTGATGTCGGGCTTTTGCGGTTTTACCATGGCGTGAAGTGTAGACCGCTCCCGAAACCCGTGTTGGAGGGACGGGTATGACTGCCCATCAGTAGCGATTCGGGCGGTAGCGCTCCATGCCAGGGCGTGAGACGTCCCACATGTCGTGGTCTTGATCACAGTCTCCGGCTTCGGAGAGAGGTGAATATGAAGCGAGAGCTACTGCTCGGCGCCGTCCTGGTGGGTCTTGTCGCCGCGGCTTGCCTTCAGCGTCCGCCGCTCCGTCCGAGCGAAGCCAGTCGCGCCCCATCCGCCAATCTTCTGGGCTACTCGCTGCGCCCTGTTCTTCATGCCAATCCGCCAGCGCCGGCCGTCGACTCCTTGGCCGAATCCGAGGCGCTGCGGCAGATGAGCCATCTCTTTCGCCTCCAGTCCGACATCATCGACGCGCAGGCGCAGCAGGAGCACCAGCGCGCCAATCGCCTGCTCGACGAGGCCGTAGCGAATCTCGACGCATTGGTGCAGTACCCTGGCATGGCCGAGCGGCCTCGCTTTCGTGCACTCTACCAGTCTCTCACGGCGGAGTACGAGGCCACGTATGGCGTCCCCGACACGCTTGAGCTGCCGCGCGGGGAAATCTACGACATCCGCCGCGAGCTCTTTGCGGCCGTCAACGAGGCACCATCGTCGGTACTGCTCGAAGACGTGGAAACGGCCGCGTTACGGTCCAGCGATACCGAGGTGGAAATGACCATCAACGAAAAGGTCAAGGCCACCATGGCGACGTTGCTTGAGCATCCGCACCGCCATCTGTACCCATGGCTCCGGCGCAGCGCCACGTATTTCCCGATGATTGAGCACGTCTTTGCCGAGGAGAACGTGCCGGATGAGCTCAAGTACCTCGCGCTCGTGGAAAGCGGGCTCAATCCGCATGCGTACAGTCGAGCGCGGGCGGCGGGCCTCTGGCAGTTTGTTGCCTCGACCGGGCGCCGCTACGAGCTGACGGTGAACCCGTGGGTGGATGAGCGCCTCGACCCGGAGAAGTCGACGCGCGCGGCCGCCCGTCATCTGCGCGACCTGTACGAAATGTTTGGCGACTGGCAACTCGCGCTTGCCGGCTACAACTGCAATCCGCTGGTCGTCCGGCGCGCGGTGCGTAAAGCCCGGCAGCGCCTCGACCGCGAACCCACCTTCTGGGACATCTACGACGACATCCCCGAGGAGACGCGCAATTACGTGCCGACGTTCATCGCGGCGGCGCTCATCGTCTCCAACCCGGCCAAGTTTGACTTGCGGCGCGTTGACCCCGGGCCGCGCTATACGTTCGACTACGTGCCGGTGCAGGGCGCGCTCACGCTGGACACCGTCGCCGAGCTCGCGAGTGTCGACGCGGCGTCCGT
This sequence comes from Bacteroidota bacterium, assembly GCA_009908415.1. GTDB lineage: Bacteria > Bacteroidota > Rhodothermia > Rhodothermales > Salinibacteraceae > JAAAPH01. The sequence continues at coordinate 968 of JAAAPH010000209.1, read as the reverse complement.
ACAGGCGCTCAACCCTGAGTTGCGTCGCGACCGGCTTCCGCCTTCGCGCGAGCCCTATTACATCCGCCTGCCTTACGGCACGTATCAAACCTTTCTGCAAAACTACGAAGCGTTGCCTGATCGTAAAAAGGAAGAGGTCGTCGTGCACACCGTCCGCCCCGGCGAAACCGTTGGGCGCATTGCGCAGCGCTACGGCGTGAGATGGCAGTCCATTCTCGAAGTGAATGACATGACCTCGGGCAACATCGAGGTGGGACAAGAGCTGATCATTCCGCCGGTTAGCTACCGGGGCAATCGAGCACTGATAGCCACCGCCGAGGGCGAGCCGATGCGGGTGCGCTATGGGGCGCGGTTCACGCGTCCTATCACGTCGCCTGAACTTGCAATGGCCAATCCGTCGTCGGTGGGCCGATAACCGCCAGACACGGATCCGCTCGGTTGGTCCAGGTTAGGCGTTGGCACCGCCTCCATCGGGCCGGGGCGGCCACGCAGCATAGTCAACTCTGTTCCTTGCTCTCCTGCACTCATGGCTGAGGCGCCTCGCCATCTTTTTGTCTACGGCACGCTGCGCCGGGCCCTGAATCGCACGGCGTATCGAAAAATAATCGCTCCCAACTCGACCTACGCAGGACGGGCGACGTGCCCTGGACGCTTGTACGATTTGGGCTCATACCCCGGACTCGTGGCGCCTCGGCATGGAAACGAGCACGTGACCGGCGAGGTGTACCGTCTTCACAATGACCGGCGCGACCAGGCGCTGGTCTTGCTGGATCGCTTCGAAGGATGCGACCGGCCCAATCCGGAATACGAACGCATCCGCCGGCGTGCAACGCTGGTGGACGGCGCCTCGCTGCCGGCTTGGGTGTACCGCTACCGCCTTGATGTTGACGCGGCTCGGCCCATCCCCGGCGGGGACTACCTGGACTATCTAGAGCGCCGAAGATCGCTATAACGACAGCGCATAAAAA
>JAAAPH010000192.1 GCA_009908415.1 Bacteroidota bacterium | reverse complement strand
GAACAGCATGTCGCGGTGCAGCATCATCGTGTCCATGAGCCCGCGCTGCCAGCGGTCGCGCTGGTTGCCCAAGCTGCCAAGCGTGCTGGGCGCTTCGGTCCAGGCCACCGGGTCGGGCACGAACGCCACGCGGTAGGGACGGCCCTGCTCGCGGCAGTGGCGGTGGAGCCGCACGGTGAGTTCCAGGTCCTCGCCGATGCTGTCCGGGTCGAGGCCGCCCAGCTGGGCCACGACGTCGCGGCGAAACATGCCGAACGCGCCCGAGACGAGAAACATGATGCGGAGGGCATCCCAGCCGACGCGTCCGGCCAGAAACGACCGGAGGTACTCCACCACCTGAAAGCGGCCCAGCCACCCGTCGGGCAGGCGCACGTCCTCGACGCGGCCGTCCTCCACCGTGCAGCCGTTTACGATGCGGATGATGCCGCCCGAGGCGACGGTCGTTTCGTCCTCCAGAAAGGGCCGCACCACGCGGAGCAACGCGCTCTGCTCCAGTAGGCCATCCGCATCCACGGCGCAAAACAGCGGTGTCTGGCAGTAGTTGATGCCCGCGTTGATGGCATCGGACCGGCCGCCGTTGTCCTTGTCGATCACCCACAGGTTGGGGTGCGTGGCGCTTCGGTAGATGCCATGCACCGGCGCGGTCCCGATCTCGGAGGTTGGAAACCGGGACGCGGCGCGCAACGCATAGGTCGACTGCAGCACGTCGAAGGTGTCGTCCGTCGAGCCGTCGTTGACCAGCAGCACGTCGTACTCCGGATAGTCGAGTTGGAGGAGCGAGCGAATCGCCTCCTGGCAAGTTTTCTCCTCGTTGTAGGCCGGCACGATGAGCGTGGCCGGTGGGATTCCGTCGACCGTCCCCAGATCGGACACGGTGATGCGCTGGTTGTACCGCCGCAGCTGGCCGAACGCGAATACGCTCGTGACGAAGTAGTAGGTGTTCAGCACGATGAAGTACCCGAACACCACGGCATGGAAGAGGAGGAGGGCAATCCAGAGAGCAGGGTGCACTAGGCGGCCAGACGGTGATGGGAGAGGACTTGAAAGGCGAGGGAAGCGCGCGCGTGGGCCGAGTGGGCCAAGGTGTGGAGGGCCTGCGGATGGCCGAGCCGCACGAGGCCCAGCGCGGCCTGCCGGGCCACCCACTGACTCGGGTCGTGGAGCGCGCGCTCGAAGAGCGGCACATCGCTCACATCGCCCACATGGGAAAGGGTGCTGAGCGCGCGGATCCGGATGACCTCGTTGTCCGCAGTGCACAGCTGGCGCAGCAGGGCCGCGTGGTCGGGGGTGCCAACGGCGGCGAGGAGGCGCAGAGCCGCCGTCTGCAGGGGGAGTGCCCGCTCGCGTTTGAGGAGCTGGACGGCGAGCGGGGCGGCCTCGGCATCCGCCAACCGCTTGAGCGCGGCTGCGGCCAGTGCGCGCACCCACGGCGCCGCGCCTCGATCGGCGAACAGCCGGCGGAGCGGACGGGCAATGGCATCGATCTGCGCCAGGAGCGCGGCCATGGAGGTTCGCCGCCAGTCCTTGAAGCGCGGCAGGTGGTTCACGACGGCACGCGCAAACGCGCGCTGTTCGGCGGCGCTCAACGTGGCGCGCCGGGCCGTACGCCGCCGGATCAAGGCCCGGAGTGCCACCATGGTCACGAAGGCGGATGCGTCGTTCAGGGCCGCGTGCAGGAGCGCATCCCCGCGCGGAGGCGCCAGCCAACCCCACTGATGTACGCGGAAGGCGCGTTGCTCGGGCGTCCGCGCCGTCAGCGGATCCGGGGCGAATGGCAGATAAGGGCGTGCAACGATCCGGATCCATGGGAGGTGGGCCGGCGCGGCCTGCATGGCATGGCGATGCAGAAACGAGAGAAATGCCGTGACGTCGTCGCCGGTCACGGCGTCATCCAGTGCCCAAAAGGGCCGGCGGCGAGCAAGGATATCTTCCAGCACGGGTTCCCACTGGCTTTCCAGCGCATCTTGGTGGGTCTCTTCCCGCTTGCGTCGCAGCCGAAGCAGCACCGCCCACCCGATGAGGGTCAACAGGAGCAGGGTGAGCACGCCGAGAACCAGTAGCACGACGCGCGCGGCCAGGGCCTCGGGCCAGGGAACGCCAGCGAGAACAGCGAGGGCTGCTCCCCGGTGGCATCGATATGTCGTGGTGAAGCCTTCCATGGCCTATAATCCGGCGGGGCGTTCGGGCGGGACATCGGTCCAGTGCGTCATCCATGGCCGCTCGCCGGCCACGCAGGCTGTGGCATCCTGTGCGTCGAGCGGACGCGCTATGAGGTACCCTTGCCCCAGCGGGTAGCCCAATTGCTGCAGCACGGCGAGCTGCTCGGGGGTTTCGAGCCCCTCGGCGACGAGCGACAGCCCCATCCGGTCGGCCAGGTCGATCATCGTGCGGACGATCTCCTGGTTGGCCCCCGACCCGTCGATGTGCCGGATGAAGCTGCGGTCGACCTTGATGTTGTCGACGGGGAGCTGTTGCAGCACGCCGAGCGAGGAGTACTTCACGCCAAAGTCGTCGATGCACAGACGGATATTCTGGCTTTTGAATTGCTCCATCTCATCGATCACCCGGTCCAGGTCCTCCACCAGTTCGCGCTCGGTAACTTCGAGGGCAAGTTGTGAGGGGGCGAGCCGCGCGGCGGCCAGCACCTCGGACACGTAATCGCTCAGCGAGGCATCTAGGAACGTGCGATATGCGCAGTTGACGTGGAGCAGGGGCACCGCGTTGGCCCCAAACCGCGCCTGCCAGCGGTGGGCTTGTTCGCAGGCGGCCCGGATCATCCACCGGTCGATGTCGGTGATGAGGCCCGACTCTTCGGCCACACCGATAAACGCTCCTGGTGTGAGCAGGCCGCGCTCGGGATGTTGCCAGCGCACGAGCGCCTCGAAGCCGGCCAGGGCGCCATCGGCGAGCCGTACGATGGGCTGGTAGGCCACGACGAACTCGTCGCGCTGCAGGGCGCGGTACAGGTCGGCCTCCAGGAAGAACTGCGTTCGGATTTCCTCGCCGAGGCTGGGATCGAAGAAGAGCGGGCCCTCCGAGCGGAGCTTGGCCCGGTACATGGCCATGTCGGCTTCGCGCAGGACGTCTTCGGGGACGTGGTGGCGCGCATGGCCCATCACCATGCCGATGCTCGCCGTGGTGCGCACCGTCTCCCCCTCCAGGTCGAAAGGGGTCTGTAGTGCATCCGCGATACGCGTGGCGATGCGTGCCACACGGTTGGCCTCCTCGGCGGGCTGCAGCAGCACGACAAACTCGTCACCACTGAAGCGAGCCACGCAGTCGCTTTCCCGGGTGGTGTGCTGAATGCGCCGGGCCACAATTTGGAGCAGAAGGTTGCCAGCGTGATGACCCAGGCTATCGTTCACGCTCTTGAAGCGATCTAGGTCAATGAACAGGATCGCATAGGGGGTTTGCCCGGCGTCGCGCTGTTCGATTGCCCGCTTGCATGCCTCCAGGAAGTGGGTCCGATTGGGCAGGCCCGTGAGCGCGTCGTAGTGCGCTTGGTGGTGCAGTTGATCCTTCAGCTCACGCCGCCGCGTTACATCGTGCATAACGAGAACGGCTCCGCGCAATGCTCCGTCGTCGGCGTGAAGGGGTTGGGCGTTGCACTCGACGATGCGTCGAGCCCCCTCGTCCGGCGCAATGACCATCTCGGCGGCGCGGACGGTTTCGCCGTTGAGGGCCCGGTACAACGGCACCTCGCGGGTAGGCATCGGCGTGGTGCCGTCTAGCCGGAAGAGACGATAGTGCTCGGCCCAGCGATCCGGCGGACCGTCCCTCGCCGGTAGGCCGTGCCACTGCTTCGAGGTGCGGTTCATTAGGGTGACGCCCCCGTCTGCATCGCATGCTACCACGCCGGCGTGCACCTGATTGAGTAGGGTGTCAAGGAACTCGCGGTCCTCGCGCAGGACCTGTTCGGCCGCCTGCTGGTCGGTGATGTCTTCGATGGAGAGCACGACCCGCACCACGCGGTCGGCGTCGTCGGTGAGGGGGGCGGCGCGCATGGAGAGCACGCGCCGGGGGCCATCGGGGCGGTGGAGGGCACAGGCGTAGTCGAACACCGGGGCGCCCCGGCGAATGACCTGGCGGTGGAGCACGTCGTCCGGCGCCAGCGGTTGATCGTCCAGGTCGGTCACCGTCCACGTTGGGGGCAGGTACGGCATCCCTTCGATCGAGACGCTGTCGGCCGCAGGGTCCAGCCCGTGGAGGAGGGAGCCGGCCCGGTCGTTCGCAAACACGATGTGTCCCGCAGCGTCCACGACGGCAATTGCCATCGCACTGGTCGCTATGATGCGATCCAGCAGGTCCTGCTCGTCCGCAAGGGCTTCCTCGGCATCCTTACGGTCGGTGATGTCCTGGAGCGTGCCCGTCAGGCGCGCGCCCGGCCCCTCCGCCGCGCCCGGCTCGCAGAGCACGCGTCCCCATCGGGGATGGCCCTGCGCCGTCATGAAAGGCAGTTCCAGGTCGAAGGGCGTGCCCGCGTCGAGTGCGCGCGTCAGCGCACGGCGCAGGGCGGGCTGGGCCGACGGTGCGCAGAGCTGCACAAACGTGGTCAGCTGCGGCGTGTGATCCGGCGAGAGCGCGAAGAAGCGGTACATCTCGTCCGTCCAACGCAGCGTATCCGTAGGCGGCCGGTACTCCCAGCCGCCTACGCGCAACAGTTGATGGGCGCGTTCAAGCAACCGGCGGGATTGAGAGGGGGATGCCTGCGGGGGGGCAGGGGCGGCGGATGCATCATGTAGGAGCGGGGTGCCCATGATTGGCAGGGCAATGATAGAATGACGATTCCAGCGCGAGGTGCGCCATAGCAAGGAGAGGAGGAGACGGACTGACCGGCAGTTAGGGCTAAAAATATGCCAGTCTCGTTGGAGGCACTGCGTGGGAGCAGTCGGGACGCAGGACCCATTCGACCTCAGTCCGAAAAGATTGCCAAGGCGATGCGGCAGCCCTCAGTGGCTCCGCTGGGGAAACGCAATGCGCGAAAGCGTGCCGGCAACGCCACCGGAAGAAATGATCCGGGCCTGTAGGCGGCGCGTAAACGTATCCGCGGAGCGGCAGCGCTCTGTTTCATGCCCAGCTAGCGGTATGATTGTTGACGATGGTTCGATCCCTGTCTCGTCCGAAGCCCTTCTGGTCCGCACAGATCAAATTATGACCGGCCTTCCCGCCATCGATCGCATGTTGCATACTGCACTGCGCAGGATCTGGAGGATGGGGATGCCGCTGATCATCGGCGTCTTCTTCCTTGCCGGTTGCGACGCGTGGACGGACGAAGAGGCCGCCGACCCGCCGCTGCTACGCCCGTCGAACACGCTCGGCAAGCGCCTCCGCACGCCTGCGGATACCGGGCGCGTCGTGGGCAGCCGGGCAAAAGCAACCGATGGGTCGTCCACGCCCGTGGCGCTGCGCCCCGTGGCTGATATCGATCCGCCCCGCGTCCGCGAGAGCGAGGAAGCGACGACGCCGGGAGCTAGTCACCTCTACATGGACGAGGACCGGGTGTACGTCGGATATACCACGCCGGGGGTGGCGTTTGGCGGGGCGATCGACGTGCTCCACCTCGACGACCGAGAGGAGAGCGTGGATCTCGAGCGCTCCCACACCCTCGTCAGCACCGTCATGGACGTCGGAGCGGTGGTGTCGGGGCGCGACGGCTATCTCTACGCGGCCGGCGCCGCCAATCCCGATTTCGTGCAGGCCGGCGGGGGGGACCCGC
>JAAAPH010000285.1 GCA_009908415.1 Bacteroidota bacterium | reverse complement strand
CCACTGGGCACACCGCCCAACGCCTTCCTCGCGGGCTTCATGCTGGAGACGTACGACGTCGAGATCGGCTTCGCGCAGTGGATGACGGTCGGGCTGCCGCTCGTGATTCTCTCCCTTCCCCTCACCTACTACCTGCTCACCTGGATCTACCCGATCGAGATTGAGGAGATTCCAGGCGGGCGTGCCCTCATCAACCAGCAGATCAAACGGCTCGGGCCGATGTCCGACGCCGAGCGCAAGGTGGGGCTCGTCTTCGCCGGCACGGCGCTCCTTTGGGTCATCCGTCCGCTCCTGAGCGACATAGCGCCCGGCCTCTCGGATGCCGGTATCGCGATGACCGCCGGCCTCGTGCTCTTCCTGGTCCCAACGCAGACCGAGCGGAACGCGCACCTGCTGAACTGGGAGGAAGCCGAGGGCCTGCCGTGGGGTGTGCTCATCCTGTTCGGCGGCGGACTCAGCTTGGCGGATGCCATCAGCACAACCGGCCTCGCCACGTGGATCGGGCAAGGCGTAAGCAGCTACGGCGGTTGGCCTGTGCTACTCATCGTGTTGCTCTCGGTCGCAACCATCGTGTTCCTGACTGAGATCACGAGCAACACGGCCACGTCGGCGGCCTTCCTTCCCATTCTCGCCTCAGCAGCCATCGGCATTGGACAGAACCCGTTCCTGCTCGTCATCCCGGCCGCGATCGGGGCGAGTTGCGCCTTCATGCTGCCGGTCGCCACCCCCCCCAATGCCATCGTGTACGGCAGCGGCTACATCTCGATTCCGCAGATGAGCCGCGCCGGCATTTGGATGAACCTGTCGCTCATCCTGCTGGTCACTGGCCTGGCGTACACGCTCCTCCTGGCCACCTTCGGGATCGAGGTCGGCGTGGTGCCGCCCTGGGCGCAGTAAGAGGAGCCAAAGCACCAAGGAGGCAAAGAGCCGGAGACGAAACGACGCCTTGTCTCATCGACTCCCCGTCTCGCCGGCTCATTCCTTGGGCTCGGCGATGCCGTGGTGGTGACGGTAGTCGAGAGCCGTCGCGGCGTCCTTGTCAATGATGATGTGCGAGTGCTGATGCAGCTGCACGATGGTCGCCGGACACATGGCGGTCACCGGCCCTTCGAGCGTATTCCGGATGGCCTGGGCCTTCCGCTCACCGCTCGCCACGAGAAGCAGCCGGTCGGCCTCCATGATGGTGCCGATCCCCATCGTGATCGCGTACTCGGGCACCATGTCGGGGTCGTCAAAGAAGCGGGCGTTGTCTTTTACCGTCTTCTCCGTGAGCGTCTTAATGCGCGTGCGCGAGCCCAGTGAGGAGCCGGGTTCGTTAAACGCGAGGTGTCCGTTGGCGCCGATGCCCAGGATCTGCAGATCGATGCCGCCGGCCGCTTCGATTTGCTCTTCGTACCACGCGCAAAAATGGTCGATGTCGTCCGCCATGCCATGCGGAATGTGCACGTTGCTCGGATTCACATCGATGTGGTTGAAGAGGTTCTCCCACATGTAATAGTGATAGCTCTGGTCGTGCTTCGGCGGCAGCCCCACGTACTCATCGAGGTTGAACGTGGTGACCTTTGAGAAGTCGAGCCCGCGCTCGTCGTGCTCCTGGATGAGCAGCTCATACAACCGCTTCGGGGTACTGCCCGTCGCAAATCCAATCACGCTCGTGGGTTTGCGATGGACCTGCTCCGCCACGATCTCGGCGGCGCGCTGGCTCATCAGCTCGTAGGTGTCAATGACTTCAACCAACATGGCAGTACGGGGGATTAGTGGGACAGACCGAACGGAATGCAGTAGGCCACGAGGGCATGGCGTTCGAATGTAAACTAGTGACGTGCAGGATGGCAGTACAACGAGCGCGCCGAGATTGGAAGCGCTCCCGCCTTCCGTTGGTATCGTCCCCCCCACACGCCCCAGCGACACCGCCTCCCGCCAGCCCCCTGAAGATTACGCCGCGCGGTTTGACACCGGTCGGCACCATGCCTACCATAGAATCAGCCTCTGGGGTGCTCCCTCGCGCATCCGTCCTGACTCCTGTCCATTCAGCCTCCTTCCTGCCATGAGTTCGATGCTCTCCGTGATTCTCGGCGGTGGAGCCGGCACCCGGCTCTATCCGCTCACCAAGCTGCGCGCCAAGCCGGCGGTCCCGCTCGCGGGCAAATACCGCCTCATCGACATCCCCATCTCGAATTGCATCAACTCGAAGGTCAACCGGATCTTCGTACTCACGCAGTTCAACTCGGCGAGCCTGAACCGCCACATCGCGCGCGCCTACCGCTTCGACCGCTTCGGGCAGGGGTTTGTGACGATCATCGCCGCCGAGCAGACCCCCGGCTCGAAGGACTGGTTTCAGGGCACGGCCGACGCCGTCCGCCGCAGCCTCCACCACCTCAACGGCTACCGGCACTCGCACGTGCTCATCCTGTCGGGCGACCAGCTGTACGACATGGACTACCGTAAACTGCTCGAACACCACGAAGCGAACGACGCGGCCGTCACCCTGGCTACGATCCCCGTCAGTGCGAGTGACGCCCCGGCGTTTGGCATCCTCAAGACGAACGAGGAAAACGTGATCACGGAGTTTCACGAGAAACCCCCGCAGGACGAACTCGACGGCAAGGAAAGCCCGGTGAGCCCCGAGATGGAACAGCAGGGCCGCATTTACCTGGCCTCGATGGGCATCTACCTGTTCGACCGCGAGGTGCTGCACGAAATGCTTGACGCCAACCCGGAGGACCACGACTTTGGAAACTCGATTATTCCGGCCGCCATCGAGGAGCGGCGTGTGGTCTCGTACCCGTTCGAGGACTACTGGAGCGATATCGGGACCATCGACTCGTTTTACGACGCGAACCTCATGCTCGGCCGGGCGGAACCGCCATTCTCCATCTACAACCCGGACCGGCCGATCTACACCAATGCCCGCATGCTGCCGGCCGCTAAGATCCAGAACTCCAGCGTCCAAAACTCGCTGATCGCCGAAGGCAGCGTGATCGTCGACAGCCAGATCCAAAACTCCGTGATCGGCATCCGGTCGTTCATCGACCGGGGCGCCTCGGTGAAGGATACCGTCTTCATGGGCGCCGACTACTACCCGTGGCAGCCGCGCGAGGAACGCACCGTGGCGGAGGGGCCTGAGCGCTCGGGCATCGGCGAAGACTCGCACGTGGAAGGCGCGATCATCGACAAAAACGTGTCGATTGGGAAGCGCTGTCGGATCACGAACCGCGACAACGTTCAGGAAGGCGAAAGCGATACGTTCTACATCCGGGAAGGCATCGTCGTGATCCCCAAAAACACGAGCATCCCGGACGACACGATTATCTGACTGCAGGGAAAATGAAATGGCGAAGGGCCATGGAGTGTCTTGCGTCGCCCCCTCCTTCGCCCGCTTCCCCCTTGCCCCGCCTTTCCCCTTTTACCCCCTCTTCCCCCGTCCCCGCCATGAAGATTGCGCTTCTTACCAACGAGTACCCGCCCAACGTGTACGGCGGCGCCGGTGTACACGTCGAGTACCTGACTCGTGAGCTGGCCCAACTCGACGACGGCACGCACCAGATCAACGTCTACAGCTTTGGCGACCAGCGCGAGGAGCACGGGAACCTGCGCGTCCACGGCGTGCAGCCGATTGGCGAGGTCCCTGCCCAGGACGAGCGGCACGTCAAGTTCTTGAACACCCTTCAGCGTGACGTGGTGATGGCGGGGCTCGTGGACGAGGCCGACGTCGTGCACTGCCACACCTGGTACAGCCACCTCGCCGGTTGCCTCGTGAAGCAGCTCGCGGGCGCGAAGTTGGTCCTCACCACGCATTCGCTGGAGCCGCACCGGCCCTGGAAGGAAGAACAGCTCGGCACGGCGTACCACGGCTCCAGTTGGGTCGAACGGACCGCCTACGAGAACGCGGACGGCGTCGTGGCCGTCTCCAACGCGATGGCTGAGGACGTCTGCTCGCTGTACGACGTGGCCCCCGACCGCGTGCGCACGATCTACAATGGCATCGACCTCAATCAGTACCGGCCGCGCCCGAACGAGGACGTGCTGCGTGCCCATGGCGTGGATCCCGACCGCCCGTACGTGCTCTTCGTCGGCCGGATCACGCGGCAGAAGGGCATTCTGCACCTCGTCAACGCTCTCAAGCACCTGGAGGGCGACGTGCAGGTGGTTCTCCTGGCCGGCGCGCCCGACACCGACGCCATCGAACGCGAGATGACGGAGCGGGTGGACCGCGCCCGCGCGGAGGCCGACGTGCCCATCACCTGGATCGCAGAGATGCTGCCGAAGGACGAGGTCATCGCCTTCTACACGCACGCTGCCGTGTTCGTCTGCCCCTCGGTGTACGAGCCGTTTGGGATCATCAACTTGGAGGCCATGGCGTGCGAAACCCCGGTCGTGGCCTCGGCCGTGGGCGGCATTCCTGAGATCGTGGTGCCCGGTGAAACGGGCCTGCTCGTAGACTTCGAACCGGTGGGAGACGGAAACGCCGACCCGGCCGACCCGGACCAGTTCGCCCGCGACCTGGCCACCGGCATCAACGAGTTGCTCGCCGACCCCGCCCATCGCACACAGATGGCGCAGGCGTCTCGGGAGCGCGTGGAGCAGGTGTTCAGTTGGTCGAGCATCGCCGAACAGACGCTCGACTTCTACCGGTCGCTGACGTCCTGATCAGTGTCTCGCGCACCCGGCGGGCTCGCCTGTCATTTCACGTAGAACACGCTATGCTGTGAACGCCGTCGTCTACCGGGCCTTCAACGAGCGACCGGCCGTCGAAACCGTTCCCGATCCGACGCCGCCGGGTGGTGGGGTGGTGCTGCAGGTCGAAGCCACCGGAATCTGCCGGAGTGATTGGCACGGATGGCGCGGCCACGACCCGGACATCACGGTGCCCCACGTGCCGGGCCACGAGCTAGTGGGTACAGTGGTGGACACCGGGCGCGGCGTGGAGGAGTGGACGGCGGGCGACCGCGTGACGCTTCCGTTCGTGTGTGGATGCGGCCGATGCGCCCAGTGCGCGGCCGGGCACCCGCAGGTCTGCGACCACCAGTTTCAGCCGGGCTTTACGCACTGGGGCTCGTTCGCGGAGTTCGTAGCCATCCACTACGCCGATGCTAACCTCGTCCGCCTTCCGGAATCGATCGATGCGGTGACGGCAGCGAGCCTCGGCTGCCGGTTCGCCACGTCGTTTCGCGCCGTCGTGGATCAGGGCGACGTTCGTGCGGGGCAGTGGGTGGCCGTGCACGGGTGCGGAGGCGTCGGCCTCTCCGCCATCATGATTGCCCGCGCCCTCGGCGCGCAGGTCGTGGGGATCGACATCAACGAGCGAGCCCTGGACCACGCCCGTGCAGTGGGTGCCTCCGCTACGATCCATGCCGGCACCTGCGCGGACGTCGTGTCCGCCGTCCGCGACGTAACGGGCGGCGGTGCTCACGTGTCGCTCGACGCACTCGGCCATCCCGACACGGCGTTCCACTCCGTGGCCTGTCTCCGCAAACGCGGTACGCACGTGCAGGTGGGCCTCCTGCTGAACGATCACCGCCACGCCCCCGTGCCGATGGACCAGGTCATCGCGAACGAGCTGACCCTCTGCGGTACCCACGGCATGGCGGCGCACCGCTATCCCGCCATGCTTGCGATGATTGAGGCGGGCACACTGCACCCGGACCAGTTGGTACGCGAGACGATCCCCCTGACCGACGCCCCGGAGGCCCTGGCTCGCCTGGATGAGCGGGACGGTGGCGGTGTGATTGTCATCGACGCGTTTAATTCGGTTTGATGCTGCTGC
>JAAAPH010000115.1 GCA_009908415.1 Bacteroidota bacterium | reverse complement strand
CTTTCAGCTGGAGTCCGACCTCGACGGCACCGCCCTGCACGGCCGGCCGGCCCTCGGTGAGGCGGCGACCAACGACGTGCGCTCGCCCGTCGAGCACGAAACGGCGGCCTTTCTCGATGCCCTCACCGCCGACCAGATTCCGCCCGTCACGGCGCTGGATGGCCTGCACACGATGCGCCTCGTGGAGCGGCTCATGGAGCAACTGCGCTGATGATGCCGCCGCGCGCTCCGCGAAAACGCTGTGAACCGAACCTGTACGCTGTCCATCTCCGTAGTGCGTAACGCGTGAAGCGTAAGTACGCAGAGTGCTACGGTTTACGCATTACGGTTTACGCATTACGTTTCACACGATCGCATGCCGACCCCCCTCACCGACTCGCTCCAAGACGAACCGTACGAACCGGTGCTCCGCCGGATTGGGCAGGTGGCTGACCGCGAGGGCATCGAGGCATACGCCGTGGGCGGCATGGTGCGCGACGTGCTGCTCGGCCGCGAGACGACGGATCTCGACTTCGTGACGGTGGGACCGGGCACGGGCATCCAGCTCGCCGAAGCCCTGGCCGACGACCTCGGCGGCACGACGGCGCACGTCTATCCCAACTTCGGCACGGCGGCCATCCGCATCCCCCTCTCCGCCGTGCGCGATGACATCACGCCCGACAGCGACGCCGACGAGCCCCTCGTGCTGGAGTTCGTCGCCGCCCGGAAGGAAAGCTATCGCAAGAGTTCGCGCAAGCCCATCGTGGAGGACGGCACGCTGGAGGATGACCAGTACCGGCGCGACTTCACGATCAACGCGATGGCGATCCACCTCGCCCCCGATCGCTACGGCGAGCTCATCGACCCGTTCGACGGGCTGAAAGACCTGAAGCGCGAAACGATCCGCACGCCGCTCGACCCGCACGCTACGTTCGAGGACGACCCGCTGCGCATGATCCGGGCGGCCCGCTTCGCCACGCAGCTCGCCTTTCGCGTCTCCGACCCCGTCTTCGACGCAATGCAGTACAAGGCGCACCGCGTCGACATCCTGAGCCAGGAGCGCATCACGGACGAGCTGCAGAAGATGATCGTCGCCGACACGCCGTCGATCGGCTTCAAGATGCTGGAGGCAGCCGGCATTCTAAAGCGCATCTTCCCCGAGCTCGTTGAGCTGAAGGGCGTGGATGAGGTGAACGGCCAGCGGCACAAGGACAACTTCTACCACACGCTGCAGGTGCTCGACAACCTCGCGCAGATGACAGCCGACCGGCCCGGCGAGTCCACGCGCTGGCTCCGCTGGGCCGCGCTCCTGCACGACATCGCCAAGCCGGCCACCAAGCGGTTCAAACCGGGTATTGGGTGGACCTTCCACGGCCACGAGGACAAGGGCGCGCGCATGGTGCCCGACATCTTCCGCCGCCTCAAGCTGCCGATGGACGAGCGCATGAAATACGTCCAGAAGCTGGTGTACCTGCACCTGCGGCCGCAAGCGCTCGTGGACGAGGACGTGACCGACTCGGCCGTGCGGCGCCTCTTGTACGAGGCCGGCGACGACATCGACGACCTGATGACGCTCGTGCGGGCGGACATCACCTCGGGCAACCCGCACCGCGTGCGACGCTACCTGAAGGCGTTCGACCACGTGGAGGCGCGCATGGCCGAGGTCGAGGAAAAGGACCGCCTGCGCCAATTCGAGCCGCCCGTGGACGGCTACGAGATCATGGAGACGCTCGGCATCGACGAGGGCGTGGCCGTCGGCATCGCGAAGACGTGGATCCGCGAGGCCATCCTGGAGGGCGAGATCCCGAACGAGCACGACCCGGCGTTCGCGTACCTGATGGACATCAAGGACGAGGCGCTGCGCCGTGGCGAGTTGTTCGAGGCGATGGTGCGCCGCCTCGACGGTCCCGAGCGCGCGGCCACCGGAGCCATCAAGGACGCCGTCTTCAACGACCCGGACCTGCCCGACGACCGCGACGCCGCGCTGCAATACCTGGACCGCGTCAAACGCGAGGCGCTGGCTGAGCGCCGTCCGGACGAGGGCACGGCGTAATGTCGCGCTTATCACGCTGTGCCTGGACGTGATCGGACGTTCCACTGGGAGTAGCACACACGCCCTAGCCGGTTTCCCTCTCCAGACGGCCGGCGGAAGCGTTGCCGGGACAAGCATAATGGCGAGCAAGTGGTAACACTTAGCCTGGACACGCCGTAGAGTAGGCAACCGCTGTTTCACAGCCTTGGAACCGACCCTGAATGCTTCGATGAGCACTGCCGACCTGATCCGCGTCATCTTCTCGGTCATCATTCCCCCGCTGGGCGTCTTCTTCCAGGAAGGGTTCGGCAAGCACTTTTGGCTGAATATCCTCCTGACGATCCTGGGGTACATTCCCGGTCTCGTGCATGCGGTGTGGATCCTCGCCCGCCGCTGACCCGCATGCTCTTCACCGGCACTCCGCCAACGGGCCGCTCATCTTTGGGCGGCCTTTTTTATGTTTGGATCTCACGTACCCCTGTTCTCCACCGCTGCCCCGATGAAACGCCTGCAGACGATCCTCACCGTCCTCGTCCTGGTCGCCGCCGTGGCGCTGGCGCTCTATATCACCTTCTACGAGCCTGCGCCCGAGCCGGCCTCCGCGCCCGCACCGACCGCCTCGGCGACGGCGCCCAGCGTGCGGCTCGTGACGTGGAACCTGTACAACCTGGGGCGCACGAAGAACGACACCGAGATCGCCTTCATGGCCGAGCAGCTCCGCGACTTCGACATCGTCGCCATCCAGGAGATCGTGACGAGCCCGCCGGGCGCACAGGCCGTGGCCCGGCTCGACGCCGCCCTCGACCGCATGGGCTTCCAGTGGGACTACCGCCTCAGCGACCCGACGACGGGCGACGGCACCGAGCGCTATGCCTTCCTGTGGAAGCCCTCGCGCGTGCGCCTCGTGGGGCAGGCCTGGCTAGAGCCCTCCCTCGCCGACCCGATCGACCGCGAGCCGTACCTCGCCCGCTTCGAGCAGCGATCCTCCGGCCAGCGCGTCCTCCTGGCCAACCTCCATGCCGTGCCGACCTCGAAAGACCCCGAGCGCGAAATCGCCCTGCTCGACACGCTCCACGACCAGTACCCCGACGACCACGTCATCATCCTGGGCGACTTCAACCTGGACGAGGACGACGCGGCCTGGGACGAACTGCGCGCGCTCGGCTACGCGCAGGTGCTGGACGATCAGCCAACGAGCCTGCGCCGCAAACGCCGCGACGAGCCCAACGGCCACCTCGCCAACGAATACGATAATATCTTTTACGAAGCCGCGGTCCTCCAAGCCACCCGGTCCGGCATCGTCGACTTCACGACGTCGTTCGAGACGCTACGGGAGGCGCGCCGCATCTCCGACCACCTGCCCGTGTTCATGGATGTGCAGTGGACCCCCAGCGCCGTGCCCGCCCAGTAACCGATGCGCCACGGACGGACCGGAACGCCGCCCCGCTTGAGTCGGGCTCGCTTCTGCCGACAAAGAAAAAGCGCCCTCGAAATGTGAGGACGCTTTCGCGCAGGGCGTTCCGCTGTGGCGTGGGGGCGCAGCGCATGAAGACGCCTACTCGGCCTGTTCTGTGACTTCCACGGGGCGCACGTCCCACATCAGCATCGTCTCGATGTCGACGTAGTCCTCGTCGCCGCGCTCATCGACGAAAATGTAGTCGCCCAGCTGATCGCGCTTGCGGCGGGGCACGCGGCGCCACTCCATCCCCTGCCGGTCCTCGAACGTGTCCGGGTACGGGTTCTCGACCTTGTACGAGGGGTGGTACGAGTGGTACGTCTTCTTCGCCTCATAGATGGCCGCACGACGCGCGCCGGCCTTGGTGGCGCTCTCGCCGCTCACGCGGAAGGACGCCACTTCGATCGTGGCCTCGAACATGCCGTCGTCTTTCTCCCGGTAGTTGGGCCGCTTGACGGCAAAGTCCTCGGGTTCCGGATAGGCGCTTGCATCAGGGTGAGCCATCGGCTGCGTGCGTCTTGATTAGGGATCAGTAAGAGAGAGCGGCGAGGCGGCACGGGCGCGAAGCGGACCGCCGAACCACGCATGATAACTCGCACCGCGGCCATAGGATTCGAGCAGGCGCCCGTGACCCTTTGCGTTCACGATGAACCTGATTCCAGGCGCCTCCCGTGCGGCCGGGAACTCGTTCTCTTTCGGCCCGTCACTCCGCGGGAATGACCAGGCCACGCTGGTTCGGCGGCCTCGGGGCGGTCCCCGGAGCCCGCGCGGACCGGGAAACACCGGCTCGGCTCACGCGTCGACCCGCCAAGCCCCGTGCGCTTCCATACCAACCCAGACTGTATTGGACTTTCGATTGATACAAGACCATGAGCTACTACACCCCCTATTCGGACGACATGGAGCCTTCCATGTACTTCCAGTTCGAAGACGACGAGTATCCCGAGGAGACGTTCTACGATGAAGAGGACGAACTCTTCGACGAGGATAACGACCTATACCTCGGTGAGGACGAGTACTTCGACGACGACTTTTACAGCGACGACCTCGAGGATTACTAACCCCGGTTGGGTGTCCTTTCCTGGCGTGAAGGCTTCGCCGTGCGGACGCCGACCCGGACTCGTCCCGCACGACGGCTGGTGGTCGGTGCAGACTATTGGCATCCGTCGGGCGGCGCCTGCGCGGCTGCATCGCGTTCAACACGCCAGCCGTTTGTAGGGCATCACCTTGGACACTCGTATCTGCTAATTTCTCATGCAGCGGCCCGGCCTCCACCGCTTTGGTCGCCGCCGCGCAGCGAAGCCTCGCCCCATCCGGGTGGGGCTTTGCTGCATGCGCTAGCAAACCCCCGGCGCCATCACTAGGGGCGCCGTTATTGTCTTCTGGAAGCCGGACGCCCGGCGCAGCGATGTGCACGCCCTGTGGATAAGTTGAGGGATCGCGCCAGGTCGATCTGGCGCGCGAACAATAACGGCAAACACCCTAGCCAGCAACGCGAACGTGGCGCCCGAGCCGCGCACAAACGGTATTTCCGTTATGTACGAACGGCCCATCGCAACGTTAATGGTTTGTGGATAATTCTGTTTGCATAACGGTCCTTCGCTCGGTTACTTGGTATCGCGCAAAGATGAGAGCATCCCAACGGTTTGTGGCCCTCTGGCGATAAACCGTTATTTTTTCCGTACGAAGGGCGTCGTCCCCTTGCAACCGTAACCAGGCGCGCGAGCGATTGAGCCGCCGCGTGCTGTCCCCTTCCGATTGTTCGTACTTCCGGCCCTCCTTGCCGTAAGCGCGACGACGTCCGGATGCCGCACCAGAGTAAGCACGAGAATCTCACATCCGGAGGCACGCACCATTATGGCAAAAAAGAAGACCGATACGCTCTTCGCGGACGACGCGTCCGCCGTGGAGCTGCCCGCCCCCTCCACCTTGGAGGACGGCCTCACCATCGACCGCGTCTTCTCGACCGAAGGCGAGCACCCGTTCGACCAGATCGAGTGGGAGCGCCGCGACGCCGCCATCAAAAACCCCAGTGGCGAGGTCGTCTTTGAGCAGAACGACGTGGAGTTTCCCAAATACTTCAGCCAGCTGGCGACGAATGTGGTGGCCAGCAAGTACTTCTACGGCGACCTCGACGACCGCAACACGCCTCCCGAGGAGGGCGGTCGGGAGGACTCGCTGAAACAGCTCGTCCACCGCGTCACCCGCACGATCACCGACTGGGGGAAAGAGCAAGACTACTTTGCCAGCGAGGAGGACGCCGAGACATTTTACGAGGAGCTGACGTGGCTCTGCGTGAACCAGTATGGCGCGGAG